>CAMOHN010000008.1 GCA_946615455.1 uncultured Bacteroidales bacterium | reverse complement strand
TGCCGAGATGTGGCAACCGTTAGGTATCGTCGTCATCGGCGGTCTGACCGTCTCCACTTTCCTGACCCTCTTCCTTGTACCTACCCTGTATGCCTCTATGCCGATTATCGTTCGATTCGTCAAGATAGCGTTCTGGAACATACCGCGTTGTATCCTTACCTTGGGACTTTTCCACCCCGAAGGCAAAAGTCTTGCCGAGCATTGGCACGACTTAGTTGAACTATGCTCAATGGTTTTCAAGGGACAACTGTTGGAAGAAGAAACCGACACACAACGCCGGCGCAAACAATTCATCTTTATGGACATCAAACTCAAAGACCGCTAACCCTCAAACCAAGCAACTGAATTATGAAAAGTGTAATGATTGTTTTCAACCAAGCCCATACCGACCGTGTGGAATATATGTTGGACATGCTGAATATCCGTGGTTTCACCTTTTTTGAGGAGGTGCAAGGTCGCGGCTCGCGCAACGGCGAGCCGCACAGAGGCACCCATGCATGGCCCGAAATGAACTCATGCATCCTTACCATAGTCGAAGACGAAAAGGTGCCCGCTCTGTTAGAGTCGGTCAAAAAGTTGGACATGCGTAACGAGGAAGTAGGTGTCCGCGCCTTCGTATGGAACATCGAGCAAACGGTATAAACGACTCGGACAACCGCAGCCGTTCCGTTATCACATATCAACAAAAACGCAGCCTGAGGGCTGCGTTTTTGTTTTTTTAGGACGATTTTTTGGTCAGTTGTATGGAATTGTTTTCCTTTACGGCGCAAAACGATGTTTTTTGCGCGGATCTATCTACGCCGGCTCACCTTGGTGTGAGAGGGTTAGAGGGGTTCATTACATATTGAAATCGGTTTCAAATAACCAACAGCCAACACCGGCGAAGGCGTAAGAGCCGGAAATAAAAAACATCAACACTATGGAAAACATCGACAACACAATGGAGCCTCAAGCTCCGCAACAACGCCACGGGTTTGTCACCTTTTGGCTGTGGTTCATGGTAATCGCTAATCTGATTACTGCTATTATGAGCCTTATTATGTATGAGTATGGTTGGTACATGATTGTATCCGGCATTTTGGGTTTTGTCAATGTGGCAGCCGCTATTCTGCTTCTCAACCGTAAGCAACTCGGTTTCTGGTTGTTTGTCGCCGTTGCCCTCTTGAACATTTGCCTACCCCTGATTATTGGCAACATTTCCGCAATGACACTGATCGGAGCTATTCTGGGACCTATTATCCTATACTTGATACTCCAACTCAAAAAGGACGGCAAGTCCTACTGGAGTCAGTTGCAATAACAATTAAACCAATAACCAACCAACCTTTACCGCTTATGAAAACAAAATTCTACGTTTTCTGTGCCATCCTCATGGCATGTATGCTGGGCATGAGTGCATGCTCGTCTTCGGATGTAATCATCGAAGCCACAGTGCAAAGTTTCAACAAACAGTGCCCCTTGGATTTAGGCAACGGACTGACCGCAATCAAAATGGAGAACGACAGCCGCTATGTCGTTTATTACTACAAGGGTGACGACGACATCTACTCCTTCTCCAACGACCTGATTACGGACGCTCAGAAAGAACAGACCATCCAAGCCTTGCAGACGCAAAGCCAAATGGATGACAACGTAAAGAAGTTTATTCGTAACCTCAAGAAGTCCAACAAAGGTATCTGCTACCACTATTTCACCTCCACCACAACCATGGACCTCATCATCGAAGCCCATGAACTGAGGGAATAAGCAACCACAGCCTTCACCGTACAACCTTCACGGTCTGTACAAAATATGAACCCCGATGACGGGCGATAAAAAGATAATTATTACAAACAGCGTTGCGGAATGGAGAAAAGTGTATAAATTTGCGCGCATTTTTCAGGTCATCATTCCAAAACAATGAAGATTGTCATATTGGGTACCGCCTACCCTTATCGCGGCGGATTGGCAGCCTTTAATGAGCGTTTGGCACGTGAGTTTGCTGTCGAAGGACACGAGGTGGAGATAGTCACCTTTAGTCTGCAATACCCTGATTTTCTTTTTCCCGGCAAGACGCAATACTCCACTGACCCCGCTCCGGCGGATCTTCGGATCCGCCGGGGTATGAATTCAGTCAACCCTTTCTCGTGGTTTCGTATAGGGCGCATGATCAGTCGTATGCAGCCCGACTTGCTGGTTATCAAGTTCTGGATTCCCCTGATGGCTCCGTGTCTTGGCACCATCGCGCGCATGGTCCGACGAAACGGCAAGACCAAGGTGGTCAGCATTTTGGACAATGTGCTGCCGCACGAAAAGCGCCCGTTGGACCGACTGCTGGTGCGCTATTTTGTGGGCAGTGTGGACCGCTTTGTCGCTATGTCGGACAGCGTGCTCAACGACCTGAGACTCTTCACGCGGACCAAACCTGCTGCCCTATGTCCCCACCCGCTGTATGACCATTTCGGCGAACGCATTGCATCTGACCAAGCCAAAGCCAAACTCGGCATAGCCGCCGACAAAACCGTGTTGCTCTTCTTCGGTTTCATACGCGACTACAAGGGCTTGGACTGGCTGCTCAAAGCCTATGCCGACCCGCGCATTGACAAGGACAAAGTACGACTGGTGGTAGCCGGTGAATTCTACAACAACAGTCAAACTTATTTCGACTTGGAACAACAGTTGCACCTCAAAGGGCTGATTGATTGGCACACAGACTTTATTCCCGACGGCGAGGTGGCACGCTATTTCTCGGCAGCCGACTTGGTGGTGCAGCCCTACAAGAGTGCCACACAGAGCGGCGTGACGCAGATTGCCTACCACTTTGAGAAGCCCATGTTAGTCACCCGTGTGGGCGGACTGGCAGAGATTGTGCCCGACGGCAAAGCCGGTTATGTGACCGAGCCGAACGCCGAGGCTGTCGCCGATGCCCTTGCCGACTTCTGTAACGGCACAGCCCCACAACGCTTTGAACAAGGCATCAAAGAAGAGAAACAAAAATACGCATGGAGTCGCATGACGGCAGCCGTCATAGGCTCTGACAACCACCCCATAACCAACACAGAAAAACAATGATAGTACGCAGCAAAGCCCCCTTGCGCCTGGGTCTGGCAGGCGGCGGAACGGATGTCAGTCCCTATTCGGACTTGTACGGCGGTGCCATACTGAACGCCACCATCTCGCTCTATGCCTACACCACCATTGAGCCGCGCACCGACGGCAAGGTGGTGTTCACCTCACCCGATGCGCAGTTGGAAGAAGTGTACGACAGCGGCATGGAACTGCCCACCGACGGCTATTTTGTGCTTGCCAAAGGAGTCTATAACCGCGTGGTGAAAGACTTTACGGGCAAGGGTTTGTCGCTGACGCTGACCAGTCATGTCGATTCGCCTGCCGGCAGCGGGCTGGGCACCAGCAGCACACTGACTGTCAGCATACTGGGAGCCTTTGCCGAATGGCTCCGCTTGCCTTTGGGCGAGTATGACATAGCCCGTCTTGCCTATGAGATCGAGCGCAAAGACCTCGGACTGACCGGCGGCAAACAGGACCAGTATGCCGCCACCTTCGGCGGGTTCAATTTCATGGAGTTCCAGCAGGACGACAAGGTGATAGTCAATCCGCTGCGTATCCGCCAACACCTACAGAACGAGTTGGCGCACAACCTGCTGCTCTACTACACCGAAACCAGCCATGTCAGTGCCGAGATCATCGAGGGGCAGATTCGCAATGTTCGCGGCGGCAAGCAGCAGTCCATTGAGGCCATGCACCGGCTCAAAGAGCAGGCCATCCGCATGAAAGAGTGTCTGTTGCGCGGCGACATAGACGGCATCGGGGCACTACTGAACCGTGGATGGGAAGACAAGAAGCAGATGACCGACGGCATCACCAACAGTCTGTTAGATGACATCTACAACACAGCCATGCACGCAGGTGCAACGGGAGGCAAAGTCAGCGGAGCCGGAGGCGGCGGATTCATGTTTTTCTACTGTCCCGTGACTACACGCTACGGGGTAGAAAAAGCCCTGACCGAGCGTTTCTCGGGGCAGGTCAAACGATATGATTTCACAACAGAAGGATTACGCACATGGACCATGCAATAAGACAAGCCATCGAAACGGCACTGGCGACCAAGCAACATATTCTTGACGATGCGGCTTTGCTCCAACGAGTCGGGCAAGCCGTTGACACCATGGTGAAAGCTCTGCGTGGTGGACACCGTGTGCTGTGGTGCGGCAACGGAGGCAGTGCAGCCGATGCCCAGCACCTGGCTGCCGAACTGTCCGGACGATTCTATTACGACCGTCCTCCGCTCAACTCGGAGGCTCTGCACTGCAACACCTCCTATTTGACGGCTGTTGCCAACGACTACGGTTACGACCTGATCTATTCGCGCATGATTGACGGAGCCTGCCGCGAAGGTGATGTGCTGGTGGGTATATCTACCTCGGGCAACTCGCTGAACATCCTCAACGCCTTTGACAAAGCCCGCCAACTGGGTGTGACCACCATCGCCATGACCGGTCAGACCGGCGGCAAGATGGCACCTCTGGCAGACATACTGCTCAATGTGCCCAGTCAGGACACACCGCGCATTCAGGAGTGTCACATCATGCTCGGACACATCATCTGCGAACAAGTTGAATCGACCTTATTCCCCCGCTCATGATTACAGAAGCCATCGTGTTGGCAGGCGGCTTCGGCACGCGATTGAGCCACCTGTTAGGCAATGTGCCCAAGCCCATGGCACCGGTGGCAGGCAAGCCGTTTCTGACCTATTTATTGGATAGTCTGGACAGAGCAGGCATCAAGCGCGTGGTGCTTGCCACGGGTTATCGACACGAGGTCATCCACTCTTATTTCGGCAACCGCTATAAGCAACTTAGCCTTGTCTATTCGCACGAGACCGAACCGCTCCTGACCGGTGGTGCCATTCTGCAAGCCACACAACAGATTCAGGGAGAACATTTCCTTGTATTCAACGGCGACACGCTGTTCAGCGTTGACCTGAACCGGCTGAGCAACCATCACTTGGCTTCAAACGCGCCACTGACCATGGCACTTCGCAAGGTGGACGACACGGCACGCTATGGGGCCGTCCGCACCAAAGGCACCCGCATCCTATCGTTTACAGAAAAGAGTGCTTCACAAGGTGCAGGACTGATCAACGGCGGCATCTATGCTATACAAAAGACTTGGCTATCGGCTATCCGCAACGGAAAACCGGCAGCCTTTTCTTTTGAAAAAGAGGTTTTACCCTGCTTTCAGGATTTGGAAGGACTGTCCTTTGACAGCTATTTTATTGATATCGGCATTCCCGACGACTACCATCGTGCCCAACGCGATTTTGTAGCATTGAGCCAGCCCGATAGGTACTTGTTCTTAGACCGCGACGGAGTCATCAACCGCAAGATTGATGGCGGCTATGTCTGCCGGTGGGAAGATTTTGTGTGGCTGCCGGGTGTCTTGCCAACCCTGCGGAAATTGTCACAACGTTTCCGTCGCATTTTTGTGGTGACCAACCAGCAGGGCATAGCCAAAGGCTGTTTCACCGAGCAGACACTGCACGACATCCACCGTCGCATGCTGACAGCCATCGACGCAACGGGCGGACATATCGACCGTGTATATGTGGCTCCCGACCTTGCCAACAGCGGTTCGACACTGCGCAAACCGGAGACAGGCATGGCACAACAAGCCATAGCCGACTACCCGGAGGTGGAACTGAGCCGCTCGGTCATGGCAGGAGACTCGGTGTCGGACATTGAGTTTGGCTACCGTGCCGGCATGCGCTGCGTTTTCCTGACCAACGGATTGCCCGTCCCCGACTCGGTGAAGGACATGACCGACTTGGTCTATAAGGACTTGACTGAAATGGAAGCAACATTAACAAAAGAATGAAAATCACATTATAATCGAATAAGAACACAATGAATTGGACATTGATTTTGATAGCTGTTCTCACGCTGATGGCGGGTATAGGCGTTTTTCTGGTCGCCTGCCAGATGATGAGCAACAACTTGGAGAGTGCCGGCAGTAAACGCCTCAAACGCCTGTTCAACCGTATGGGTGACACGGGTGTAAATGGCAAGCACATGCCCTACTGGCAACGCTGGTTGGGCGTAGGCATAGGCACGGTGGGTACTGCCGCCATACAGAGCAGCGGTGCTGTGACGGTGATGGTGATAGGCTTTGTCAATGTGGGCATTATGTCACTGGCACAGGCCGCCACGGTCATCTATGGTGCCAACATCGGTACTACCGTCACCGCCCAGTTGGTCGCCTTGGGTATGTTCGGCACCAGCAGCATTTCCACCACCCTCATCTTTGCAGCCTTTGCCGGCGTGGGAGCATTCATCATGCTCTTCACCAAACGCGACAACCTCAAACAGATTGGCGGCATACTGACGGGTTTTGGTATGCTGTTCGTCGGACTGAGCATGATGTCCTCCGCCATGGAAGACTTCGCCGCCTTAGACTCGGTCAAAGCCTTCTTGGCAAGCATCAGCAACCCGCTATTGTTAGTAGTTGTAGGTGCCGTGCTGACCGCCATCATTCAGTCCTCATCGGTGATGACCTCGGTCGCCATTACGATGGTGGTGACGGGGCTGATTAACTTGGACCAAGGTATCTACCTGACCATGGGTAGCAACATCGGTTCGTGCGTGGTCGCCATATTGGCAGGTTGGACCAGCGGAACCAATGCCAAGCGCACCGCCCTCATTCACTTGCTGTTCAATACAATGGGTGTGGTGCTGTTCATGGTTCTGGCACTGCTGCTGCGTCTTGTGAGCGGCGGCATCACTTTCGGCTCGCTCTTTGCCTCGGTCTTCCCCCATGCACCGCAAATGCAACTGGCCATGTTCCACACGGTGTTCAATGTCTGCACCATGCTGGTAGCCATGCCGCTGACCGACCGATTGGTGGCAGCTGCATGTCGCATCATTCCCGAAAAAGAGAAGAAACAACAAAGCAACGAGCCGCACCTCTACTATTTGGACGAACAGATGCTTCGCACACCCGTTGTGGCTGTCCGCCAGTTGAAGGCCGAGATAAAGAACATGGCAGCACTCGCCATCACCAATTTCCGCCGCTCGCTGCATATAGTCAGCACCTTAGACTACAGCGAGATTGAGCAGTTCCGTCAGACAGAGGACGAGTTGGACTACCTGAACAAAGAACTGGTGCGCTATGCCGTCCTGCTCTCGGACAAACAACTCAACAAGTTCGACCACCAGTACCTTGCCACCACCATCCGCACAGTGAGCGACTTGGAGCGCATTGGTGACTATGGCGAGAACATCGTGGAGTATGCCGACAGCCTCAAAGAGCAGAACCGCACATTCTCAGAGTATGCCTTGAACGAGATACGTCAAGTCGAAGAACTGATTGACCGCCTCTATCAAGCCGCCATCAAAGCCTACGACGACCTGGACTTTACTGCATTAGGCCAAGCCAATCAGATTGAGGACGAAGTGGACCGTCTTACCGACGAGATGGAGCGTAACCACATCCAACGCCTGTCACTCAACATCTGCTCGCCGCAAGTGGGAACCGAGTATATCTCGTTAGCACAGAACGCCGAGCGTGTGGGCGACCACCTGATCAATGTCGCCAAGATCATACGCCAGTTGGTTTAACCTGTTTTTTATAACCCTAAACTATACGACCATGAAAAAGACATTCTTACTGCTCGTTGCAGCCATGCTGCTGAACTTTACGGCCTGCGCCGACCGCAAGCAAGCCATCACCCTTGAGCAACTGCCCGAAGCAGCACAAACGGTCATCAAGACCTATTTCAATGTAAACGACATTGCCTATATCATCAAGGAGACCGAGTTAAGAACCGAGTACGATGTACGCCTCAACGGCGGCGAAGAATTGGAGTTTGACAGCAAGGGAGCCCTCACCAAAGTGGACTGCAAGACCTATGCTGTGCCCGACGGTCTGCTGCCCGAAGCGATCAAGACCTATGTCATGACCACCTACCCCAACGCTTTTGTCAAGGAATGGGCACGCGACGACAACCGCTGGAAAGCCGAACTGAACAACGGACTGGAACTGCTGTTTGACAGGAAATACAAGTTTGTCGGCATAGACGACTAAAACACCGACAAACAGCCAACACCTCTATCGGGTGCAATCTTATTCGGGACGAATGAAAGCCCGATAGAGGTTGCACCCGATAAAATTACCCGTCACGATGGACGCATACAGACCGACCACCTCACCCAAGCGACCACAGACCGCCTCATAGGGCACAGTCCAATAGTAGAAAATGTCGGCTATACAGTGCGGGAATCCGCAGTGAATGAACAAAGGCACTGCGAACAACAACGGAATCCAATGACCTATCTCCTTGCTTTTGCGGGCAAAATAGACGGCAGTGGTCATCAGTATGCCGCAGCCGATGGCAAGCACACCGCATTTCCACCAACCCAACGCCAAACGACCCTCTAACAGCGTGGTCGCCTCTGCCTGCAAGGGCAACGCCGAACAACGAGCCATCAGACTCACCAAACCGCAACCACAGATGTTTCCCAACAGAATAACCAACAAGTTGCCCATGTCCTGCCACGAGGTGACAAAACCCGCCGTGCCCGTAAAGAGCTTCAACTTGTAGGACACCACCGTTGCCAACCCGAAGACAAAGAGGAACATACCCACCGTCTTACCTGCCAAAAATCCATACCCGGCAATACCGATGCAAACGCCCGCAAAGACAGCAGAGCGAAAAATGGTAAACAAGTCTTTCATGGAGAAAACCTATATCAAATCGTATCTATAAACGACTTTTGCTTGCGGTTGAACAGTGTGATGCCTATTAGCAACAGCACGACCATACAGCCGGCACTATATGCCAAACCCGTCCACGACAATGTTCCGGCTCCGTAAGCACCATACTTGAAGGCTTCAATCAGAGCCGTCAACGGATTATAAAACATCACTTTCTGCAGCGCAGGATTGGTCACATAACTAAGGGGATAGACAATGGGCGTGGCATACATCCACAGGGACACCAGCGTGCCGAACACATTGGTCAGGTCGCGATACTTGGTCGTCAGCGAAGACACAATTAACCCAAGACCCAAGGCGATACCCGCCAAACAAAGCACAATCAGCGGGAACAAAAGCAGATACCAATTGGGACACAAGTCCACCCCACGCAAAACAAAATAGACATAGACCATCACAAAGGTACCCAATTGCAGCGAGAAACGGAACAACTTGCCAAGCACCTGTGAGAATGGGGACACTAATCGCGGGAAATAGACCTTGCCATACAAGCCCGCATTGGTTTGGAAAGTGGAGGACACAGCTGTCAGACACGACGAGAAATACTCCCACAAGCAGATGCCGCTCAAGTAGAACACCGGCTGCGGTATGTCATCCGTAGGTATATTGGCTATGCGGCCGAAAACCACCATATAGATTGCCGTCGAGAACAACGGTGCCACAAAGTACCACCCCATACCAAAGATAGTCTGTTTGTACTGCACGGTGATGTCCCGCTTGACAAATAGCCACAGCAGGTAGCGTTTCTGCCACAACTCGCGCAACCCCAAGTGCCAACCCTTGTCCCGAGGTTGGATGACCGTGGTCCAATATGTGTCTTTCTTACTTGCCATCACACCGTATCCATAAACGATTTTTGCACTTTGTTGAACATCATCAGCCCGAACAAGAGCAACAACAGCGTCATGCCGGCGCTATAGGCAAGCCATGTCCACGAGAACTCACCGGCTCCCAAAAGCGAGTACTTGATAGCCTCCATCACGGGCGTAACCGGATTGACGGACATGAGCAGGTGCAGTTTGGGGTTGGTCACCATAGACAACGGGTAGATGACAGGCGTTATATAGACCCACAGCGACACAATCTTGTCAAACACGATTTGCACATCGCGGTACTTGGTCGTCACCGAGGACACTATCATGCCAAAGCCCACCGCCATCATCGCCAACATAAAGATATAAACAGGCAACAGCCATGCCTGCCAATGCAGGTGAAAACCTGTCCCCGTCATGGCATAATAGACATAGAAAACTGTGAAAATAAGCAACTGAATGCCAAAACTGAGCAGATTGACCGTCACTGCCACCAGCGGCATGATAATGCGCGGAAAATAGACCTTGCCGAATATATCGGCATTGGTGACAAACGAGTTGCTCGTACTGCTCAAACACGAAGCGAAATAACCCCATACCGAGATGCCCAACAAATAGAACAACACCGGCGGAATACCGTCGGTAGGGATGTTGGCTATGCCGCCAAACACAGCCACATACACAATGACCGACAGCACGGGCGTAATCAGAAACCACAATGGACCGAGAATGGTCTGCTTGTATGCCGTTCGAAAAGCGCGCATGACAAAGAGCAGGTACATGTCCCTGTAGTGCCACAACTCACGCCAATTGAAAGACAGCACGCGGTCTTTGGGCATGATGACTGTGGTCCAGTAGCTTTTATCGTTTTGAGGGGTGTCCATCGTTTTCAACGCGCAAAAGTACGGGCTTGGTTTGAGGTGTACAACCATTGACGGCATTTTTTCCTAACAAAAAATCATTCAGACGCTTGCAATACCGCTGTTATGCAGTACTTTTGCCGCCGATTTTTCGCCATCAGTCTGCTCACCCCCTGACAGGCAGGGCGAAAAACAATGACATAAGAAGGCGTTTGTTGAACGTAGTTATCGGCGATCCAAAATCTTCGCAACATTTTGCTCACAGTCGATACAGGAACAATGAATGTCCTCGGGATATGTATTTATTCCACCCGAAGTGTGTCCTCGGCATGCTTTGGCGGGAGTGCATATTTCGGCGTGGACTTCGTTTGTTTCCTCTACTGTGAGCTGGGATTGCGAAGCCCTTGGAAAGCGTGAGGAACAAGAGAACTCCACGCTGTTTTTTATGTTGTTACCACACTTGACATCTCCTGATTAACAACCCTTTTATAAAAACCCCAACATCACTGCATGAAACAATTCTCCTCCTGTTTGACTCGGTTAGCCTCAGTCTTGCTTTGTTGTTTTCCGGTCATTGGCATTGAGCCATTGTCAGCCGCCGACGACTATCATTTTCTTTATTTGAGCGGCAGCGGCGGCTATTCGTCGCTCTACGGTACTCCTAACAATGTGTCGGCTCTGGGTGCCGGAGCCGGCATGGGCGGCTTGGGCTACCAACTGCGTCTGAAAGGCGGTTTTTGGTTAAGCCTCGGTGCCGACATCAGTCTGGTGAACGCACGCTACAAAGTCAGTCCGTTCACACTCTCTGCGTCGGCGTTAGACACGCAGGGCAAGGCCATCACCATGCACTATGCCGTCAGTCAGACCGACTCCTATCGCCGTGTGGCTGTGGGTGTGCCTGTCATGGCGGGCTATTTCTACCAAGGTTTCTATTGCGGGGCAGGATTCAAAATCTCACTGCCTCTATCCATGGATGTGACCACCGGTTTGGACTACACCACCACTGCCACCTACAGCCAATACATTGAGGACTTCGCCGACATGAGCGACCACGACTACGGTCGTTTTGCCGACTCACAGGACCAACAAGCCTCTTCGCGCCTGAACGGCTCACTCTTGTTAGAAGCAGGCTACGATGTGTTGCGCTACACCCCTCAACGCCGCACCAACCATATACTCAATATCGGTCTGTATGCCGAGATGGGACTGACTTCGGTCACTGCCAAGCCCGAGCAGGGGCAGCGTGTGCTGTTCGTCTCGGACAATGCCACCGTGCTGCGTGGTGTGCCCTATTTTGCTTGGACCGGTTCTGGCTCCAATGCCTGCCTGCCCTTTTATATAGGCGTACGCCTGACCTACATGCTCGGTGGCGGCAAAAGCAAAGGCTCCTATGGCGTAAGCCAAGGCTGCCAGTGCTACGGCAACTGATTCGTTTACAACCCATCCCCACATTATACCCCATATAGCGATGAAACATCTCTATTTTTCACTCCTGCTTGTATTGACCGGAACTATCGTGCAAGCACAATGCATTGACTTTACCAACCTGAACGGCAAGGATGTCACCTGTACCTATGGCAATTATAACAACCCCTATAGCCGAACCGGAGTGGTTGACTACGGCAGTTCAAGTCCATCCAGTCGGCACACGGTGCACACCAACAAGAACGAACTGGATTATATCACCCATGCTTTCAATACCGTACCCGATGGAGAGCAAGCCTCGGTGCGATTGGGCAACTGGAAAACCGACTCCGAAGCAGAAAGTGTCACCTATAACTATAAGGTTGATGCGAAGACCAATCCTATCTTGGTGCTCAAATATGCTGCCGTCATGGAAGACCCCGGACATCCGGCATCTGAACAACCGCGTTTCCGTCTGGAGATTCTGAATAGTGCCGGACGCTTGATTGATGCCACCTGCGGTTCGTTTGACTTTATCGCCAGTGCGTCACTGGGCTGGGCTACTGCCAATGGTGTGCTCTACAAGCCATGGACCACCATCGGTCTGGACCTGTCGGACTATGACGGACAAGCCATCAATATACGCTTGACCACCTACGATTGTGCACAAAGCGGACACTTTGGCTATGCCTATTTCTGTCTTTCGTGTGCACAAAAAGTGATTGAGAACCTATCTTGTGGTGACGACAGCCGCATCACATTCTCGGCACCGGCAGGTTTCACTTACCAATGGTACAATGGGACGGAGGAACAATCCACCGTATTGGGCACGCAACAAAATGTGACCGTTCCTGTTTCCAACGAAGCCGTCTATTGCAACGTGTCCCAAGTGGGCAAACCCGGCTGTTCGTTCACATTGAGCGCCACCCCCTACAAACGCTATCCGATTGCCGATTTCGGCATACGCCAAAGTGTGAATTGTGTCGATACACTCTATTTAGACCAGAAGAGCGGCATTTCAGCAGACGGCATTACCCTGCTCTCTCCCTTAGAGCCTTGTGAGTCTGCCGAGTGGGATTTAGGCGACGGACGTATAATCAATCAGTATGACATTTCCCATCTGCCCATCACCTATTCGCGTTCCGGTTCATACTTGATCAAACTGACCACCTACATAGGCGGTGGACGCTGTTCGGCAGTCACAGAGAAACGGGTCTATGTACACGGCTACAATGAACAACACACATCCAGCATGACCGATGTGTTCTGCAAAGGCTCCACCTACATGTTCTTTGACCAACAACTGACGCAAGCGGGCACTTACAAACACACCATCCAAACCGACTATGGCTGCGACAGTACCATCTATCTCACACTGAATGAAAACCCCTCGTACTATATCAAGAGGATGACCTATAAGTGCCCCGGAATCCCTATTGAAGTGGGCAATCGTGTCGTAACAACTGCCGGTGTCTATTTAGACACTCTGCCAACAATCAATGGTTGCGACAGCGTGATTGAATGGACAGTAAAAGACTATCCCACCTATATCATCGACCGGAATGTGAGTGTCTGCAAAGGCGAGAGTTATCAGTTTGCCGGGCACACACTGACCAAGGAGGGCGACTACTACGACACCCTGCAGACCATTCACGGCTGCGACAGTATCATTCACCTGAGCCTCAAGCACAACCCCACCTATCTGTTTGTCCATCGCGACACCATCTGCTCACGGCAGACCTATACCTATCGGGACAAAGAATATACAGCCACCGGAGTCTATGACGACAGCCTGCTCACCGTTGCCGGTTGCGACTCTATCTATCGCCTTGAACTGACCGTCTATCCGTCCTATGACATGACCGAGACCGTCAACCTGTGCGAGAACACCGTGCTGCACCACCGTGGCATGGACATTGACCGTCCCGGGGTCTATTATGACACACTTTATACCCTCAATGGTTGTGACTCGGTCTATAAAATCATCGTCAACCGCATACCGTCTTACCAATTCTATGACACAGTGCGCATAGCCGACAACCGTTCCTACGATTTCTTCGGCGAGACGCTGCGCAAGGCGGATGACTACACCCATGCACTCAAGACCCGGGCAGGCTGCGACTCAGTCTATCACCTCAACCTGCAGGTGTTCCCCACCTATCGCTTCATCGAAACAGACACCACCTGCTCCAACCAACTGCCCTATGTCTATCACGGCAAGAACCTGTATGAGTCGGGCACTTACTATGACAGCCTGACCACCCGTGCAGGCTTTGACAGTATCTACTGCCTGAAACTGACCGTCCTACCCGGCTACCTGCAAGAGAGTTATATGGAGCTGTGCGAAGGGTCAGTTCTGTCTTTCCGAGGGCTGACCATTGACCATGCCGGGGTCTATTACGACACACTGCTCTCGCACAACGGCTGCGACTCGGTCTATAAGGTGATTGTCAACAAAGCCGCCACCTACATCTTCGAGGACCGTAAGCACATGAACCCGGGCGGTACATACGACTTCAACGGGCGTATACTGACCGAACCGGGAGTCTATTTCGACACCCTGCAAACCGTCAGCGGTTGCGACAGTATCTACAAACTGGTTCTGACCACCAACCCCTCGTACCTGTTCCGCGAGACCGACACGGTATGCCAATTGGAGACCCCCTACCTGTGGCACGGGCAGTATCTCTACGAAACGGGCACCTACTACGACAGCCTGCACACCGTCTTTGGTATGGACTCGGTCTATCGCCTCGAGCTGACCGTCCATGCCCAATCCATCCGGACTGAGTACATCGAGGTGTGCGAAGGCACCGTCTTCACCTATCGTGGCAAGCAGTTCATGGATGCCGGTGTCTATTATGACACCATCCGCACCCGCGAGGGATGCGACAGTATCTTCAAACTCGTCATCAACAAAGCCTCCACCTACTACTTTGAGCAGGACGACAGCATGAACCCCGACGGCACCTACCTGTTCCATGGTCGTGTCCTGACCCGTCCGGGTGTGTATTGGGACAGCCTCACCACGGTCAGCGGCTGCGACTCGGTCTATCGCCTTACCCTGCATGCCAACCCCGTCTATTACTACAACGACTCGGTCGTGCTCTGCCAAAGCGAAATGCCCTATGACTTCCACGGGCGCTTGCTCCACCAAGGCGGCACCTACTATGACAGTCTCTCCACCCGCCAAGGGGTGGACTCGGTCTATCGCTTGGTACTGACCGTGCACCCCGTCTATCACTTCAAGCAGGTCCAAGACCTCTGCGACGGCGACAGCATCTACTTTGGCGGACGCTACATCCGTACAGCCGGTGTCTATTACGATACGCTGCAGACCATGCACGGCTGCGACTCGGTCTATCAGCTCACGGTCAATCATGTCCGCCAGTCACTCAGAACCGACTATATCGAGGTCTGCCAAGGCTCGGTCATCACCTTCCGCGGCAAGCAGATCTTCGAGCCGGGTATCTACTTTGACACCCTCTACACCCGTGCCGGTTGTGACAGTATATTCAAGATTGTGGTCAACAAAGCCGCCACCTATTTCTTTGAGACCGAAGACAGCATGAACCCCGATGGCACCTACCTGTTCCACGGGCGTGTGCTGACCCGCCCGGGTATCTATTACGACAGTCTCCTGACCGTCAGCGGCTGCGACTCGGTCTATCAGCTGACACTCCACAAAAACGAGTCATTCTACTATGCCGATTCCGTGGTTCTGTGCCAAAGCGAACTGCCCTATAACTTCCACGGACAACTGCTCTATCAAAGCGGTATCTATTGGGACAGCCTCACCACCCGAGTGGGTGTGGACTCGGTCTATCGCC
>CAMOHN010000007.1 GCA_946615455.1 uncultured Bacteroidales bacterium | reverse complement strand
GGCCAGTTTGACAATTTCGGGAGCCAATTCGCCGGGCAACTTACCCGACTTGCCCAATATCATGCCCCACATAGCGGGATCCATACGAGTAAAGGCCGGTTCATCCATTGAGCGGCTATAGAGGTTCATCAGCGCAGCGTTCTTTACATACTGCGAGAAAGGCGTTACCAAGCAAGGCGTACCCAGCATTGGCCATATACGCTGTACCTCATCGAATAGTTCAACTAATAGTTCATCCTCGCTCAACTCCTTCTCACCTTTTTTCTTGAGGTTGGCATTGATGGCAGCGTGCATACCTTTGAGGTCAGCCATAAGCGAACCCATCATACCGCCCGGCAGACCGCAACCTACCAACAAGGAGGTCATCAGCGCGTTCTTCGGGTCTATCCAATAGCCGAGGAAGTCATCGATGAACGACTGGGTGAGCGAGCGCGCCTCCATATACGCCTTCATATTGATGTCCTTGACGAGGAAACCGGCATCGCGAAGCATCGCTTGAATAGTAATCACATCGGGATGCACCTTACCCCAAGAGAGCGGCTCCATAGCCACGTCCAATACATCGCAACCGGCTTTGGCTATCTCGAGCATAGAAGCTACGGAGAAACCGGGACCGGTATGACCGTGGTACTGAATAATGATATGGGGATATTTCTCTTTGATATAAGCGACAATCTTACCGAGCATAGCGGGACGACCGATACCTGCCATATCTTTAAGGCATATTTCCTGCGCGCCGCCTTCGATGAGTTGGTCTGCCAGATTGCAGTAGTACTCCACGGTGTGCACCTTCGAGTAGGTGATACACATAGTGGCTTGCGCGGTCATACCGGCTTCTTTCGCCCATTTGATGGATGGAATGATGTTACGCGGGTCGTTCAGGCCACAAAAGATTCGTGTAATATCCGTGCCTTGTGCATGCTTCACTTTGTACATCAGCCGGCGCACGTCTGCCGGAACGGGGTTCATACGAAGGGCGTTCAAGCCACGGTCTAACATGTGCGTCTTGATACCTGCCTCATGGAAGGGTTTGGTGAAAGTACGCACTGCCAGATTGGGGTTTTCACCATAGAGAAGATTGACTTGTTCGGATGCTCCGCCATTGGTTTCTACTCGGTCGAAACACCCCATATCAATGATGACGGGAGCAATCTTTGCTAACTGGTCACGGCGAGGCACATACTTACCGCTGGACTGCCACATATCCCGATACACCAACGAGAATTGCACTTCTCGTTTCGTCTCGATTTTCTTTGCCATAGTTGTTTTTTTAGGTTTGACGCGCAAAGGTAAGCCGATTTTCACCATAAAAAAATTATTTGTCCAAAAAAAACAGTTTCTTAACGCCCCTTGTGTAGGTATATGAAATTCTTGCTTTACTTTTGCGCTCGAAAGCCGATTTATCGGTCAAAACATAACATCAAGCACATCTATGCAACAAGACAGAAGAGTTCGCGTTCGTTTTGCTCCTTCACCTACGGGGGCATTACATATCGGTGGTGTTCGCACTGCCCTGTATAACTACCTTTTTGCTCGCCAACATGGTGGTGACATGTTGCTCCGTATAGAAGACACAGACTCCACGCGCTTTGTGCCCGGGGCAGAACAATACATTATCGAGGCCCTTGATTGGCTCGGCATTGAGATTGATGAAGGCATTTGTATGGATGCCCCCGACGGCAAGGGTTCGCACGGCCCATACCGTCAGAGTGAGCGTCGTGAGATTTACCACCGGTATGTGCAGCAACTCTTGGACAGCGGTCATGCCTACTATGCTTTTGACACGCCCGAAGTTTTGGAAGCCAAGCGCAAACAGGTGCCTAATTTCCAGTACGATGCCCGCACGCGCGGCGAGATGGACAACTCGCTGACCCGCTCCGCAGAAGAGGTCAAAGAGCGTATTGAAAAAGGAGAGAAGTATGTGGTGCGTTTCAAGATTGAGCCGGGCGAAGAGGTGGTGGTACACGACCTGATTCGCGGCGATGTAAGTATCATGTCCGACATCTTAGACGACAAAGTGCTCTATAAGTCGGCTGACGACCTGCCCACCTATCACCTTGCCAACATTGTGGACGACCACCTCATGGAGGTCAGCCATGTCATTCGCGGCGAGGAGTGGTTGCCTTCGGCACCGCTGCATGTACTGTTGTACCGTGCCTTTGGTTGGACGGACACCATGCCTGAGTTTGCTCACCTGCCCCTGCTGCTCAAGCCCGACGGCAACGGCAAACTCTCCAAACGCGATGGTGACCGCTTGGGATTCCCCGTCTTCCCGCTGGAGTTCCACAACCAAAAAGACGGCACTGTGAGCAGCGGCTATCGTGAGAGCGGCTATTTCCCCGAGGCCGTCATCAACTTCCTGGCGCTACTGGGTTGGCACAACACGGGTGACCAAGAGCTGTTCAGCATGCAGGAACTGATTGAACAGTTCTCGCTTGAGCGGGTTAGCAAAGCCGGTGCAAAGTTTGACTATGAGAAAGGCAAATGGTTCAATCACCAGTACCTGATGCGCAAGTCGGACGAAGAGTTGGCAACCCTGTTCCGTCCGGTGGCTGAAGCCCGTTTGGAAGCCTTGGGGGCATTGCACACACCCGTAGCCCCATCGGCACTCGGACAACTGCCAAAGATTGTCGGACTGCTCAAAGAGCGTGTCAATTTTGTTCCCGAGTTGTGGGAGCAAGGCGACTTTTTCTTTGTTGCCCCGACCGTGTTTGACGACAAGTCGGTGCAGAAACGCTGGAAGGCAGACAGTCCGCGTCACATGGAAGAGTTGTCGGCACTGTTGGAAAAGGAGACCGACTGGTCAGCCGAGCACCTGGACGCTGTGGTTATGCCGTGGATTGCTGAAAAGGAATATGGTGTGGGGACGGTTATGAACGCCATGCGTGTATGTCTGGTGGGTGCAGCCCGCGGTCCGCACATCTGGGCTATCACGGACATACTGGGCAAGCAAGAGACGCTTGACCGCATGCGCCGCTCAAGCCAACTGCTGCCACACTAAAAAAACATAACATAGATTGACCATGCCTGCCAAAAGCAGGCATGTGTTGTATTCAGTCCCCTGAGCATGCAGCACACGATAGTACAGATATGCTGCCGGCAGAACAACCGCCATCGACCAACCCGGCGAAAAAGCGAAAAAAGCGAACACTGGCATCAACAGGACCAGCAAGCCCACGCTCACCTCGGCTGCCCGTTTGCCGAAACGCACAGGGAAAGTGCGCTTGCCCGCTTCACGGTCATCGTCTATATCGCGGATGTTGTTGATAGCCAAGACGCACATAGAGATTAGTCCCGATACCGCTCCGGCACAGAACGCCGTGCGAAGCGATGGTATAACCTCGTTAGCCGGTAGTGTTTCTGTTGCCGATAGTTGCAGCCACATGGTGCCCGTGGAGGCTATCACCCCATAATAGAGAAAAACAAAGATGTCTGCTATGCCCAAATAGGAAAGCGAATGGTCGGTGGCAGTATAGAGCCATGCGAACAAGATGGCAGTGAGTCCGACAAGCAGTATGCTCCATCCGCCTACATAGCATAGTCCTGCACCGGTGAGTATGGCAATAGTGAGTGTAATAAGACATGCGCGCTTCATTTGCCCTTCGCTGACCAAACCTTCGGCTAAAGCCCGTTTGAAACCTACCCTGCCCTTTTTGTCTAAGCCTCGACGAAAGTCGTAGTAGTCGTTAATAAGGTTGCTCAGAATCTGCAATGCCAAAGCACAGGCGATGGTCAAGGCTGCCACCAACGGATTCAGAATACCGGTGCGATAATAAGCCACCAGTAATGCCACCGCCACGGGGCACAAGGAGGCAAACAAGGTCTGCGGACGCACGATGCGAAACCACAGCAGCAAGGGGTTGGGACTATCTGACGGCATAATAGACGGTTGTTATTCCAAAAGTGAGCGGTCGGTGACGGACATGACGAAAACCTGCTTGGCGCAGCCGTTGGCACATCTGCTCGCCCCAAACAAAGTGTTTAACGCTCCGATTGAGATAGGTATAGGCTGTGCGGTCCTTGCTCACTAAGCGCCCTACCCATGGCAGGATGTAAGAAAAATAGAGGTCATATAACCAGGCAATAAGGTGGTTGGAAGGATAGGAAAATTCCAAGATCATGAGTTGTCCATCGGTTTTCAAGACCCGTAGCATCTCGCTCAGCCCCCTGTCTAAATCAGCAAAATTACGCACTCCGTAGGCGCAGGTGACAAGGTCAAACTGTTTATCCTCGAAGGGCATATCCAAAGCACTGCCTTCCGTGAAGCAGATTTGATTCGCCATGCCTGCCCGTTGGACTTTCAGTTCACCTATCCGCATCATCTGCCGAGACAAGTCCAAGCCTTGAACGTGGTCGGTCTTACCTTGACGCACCAGTTCCAGAGCCAAGTCTGCCGTACCGACAGCCACATCCAATGCCTGTGCATTGCGTGCTATGGGACGGATGCCTGCCACCGCTTTTCGCCGCCAACGACGGTCGATATTAAGTGACAAAAGGTGGTTGAGCAGGTCATAGCGTGCTGCTATGCGGTCAAACAGAGAGCCTATGTTCTTCTTCTCGTCCACTTTAGGTCAATGGGTAAGACCGAAGCGGAACTCGGTGACGGTGCGATAGGTCTGTCCCGGTCGCAGCACGGGCGAGGGCCACTCGGGATGATTGGGCGAGTCGGGATATTTCTGTGTCTCCAAACAAACGGCATTACGGTGAGCATAGACTTCACCACGTTTGCCGCTGACCGTGCCGTCCAAGAAATTACCTGTATAGAGTTGCAGCCCGGGCTCGGCAGTATAAACGGCAAGGGCTATACCCGTCTCGGGGCAGCACAAGTCGGCAGCATGGGTCAAGCCTTCGGTGGCAGGGTTGAGCACGAAGTTGTGGTCGTAGCCGTGTCCGTGTTTAAGTTGTTGGTCTTCGGCATTTATGTCTTTGGCAATGGGTTTGGCAGTGGTGAAGAAATCAAAAGGCGAACCTTGCGCTATGGTTTGTACCTCGCCGGTGGTCATGAAGGTGTCGTCCACCGGAGTCATCCGGTTGGCATTGACCCACAGCAGGTGGTTCATGGCAGTAACGGCACCTGAGCCGGAGAGGTTGAAATAGGTGTGGTTGGTCATGTTGATGACAGTAGGTTGGTCGGTGGTGCCAAAATACTCCATACGCAAGGTATTGTCATCGGTGAGGGTATAGATGCAGCCTGCTTCCACTCGCCCCGGAAAACCGTTGTCACCATCGTCGGATACGATGCTCAACCGCAGTGTGTGAGCATCGGGCTGCTCGGCATGGAAAACGCGGTATTGCCAGCCGGTGGGTCCGCCGTGCAGAGTGTGACCGAAGTTATTGGTTTCCAGTTTGTAGGTGCGATCATCAAGGGTAATCTGCCCCTTGTTGATACGATTGGCATAGCGTCCAATGCAAGCCCCAAAGTCCGAAGGGATGGTTGCATAGTCCTCCACATTGTCAAAGCCCAGAACTACATCGCGCATCACACCGCCTTTGTTGGGCACCAGCAAGGAGACGATGCGTCCGCCGAAGTTGGTGATACAAACTTCCATACCGTTGCCGTTCTCGAGCACATAGAGACGGGTAGTCTTGCCCTGACGAAGGCTACGGAAGCGTTGAGGGTCCAGCCCCGAACGGGTCGTCGGAGTTTCAGAAGCCGCACGGATGACGGCCTGGTTGGCAGTGCGAACTGCCTGTTCATCTACTTTCATCATTTTTCGGTCATAGGTCATTAGTCCGTTCACTTCGCCCTCCACATCGGTGGTTTGGGTATAAACAGCCGCAGCAAAGCCTTTGGATGTCAAGTCTTTGAGCATGTCTGCATAACGTACATACTCGGTGGTCACCTCTTCGGGTGTGGCAAAGCGTATGTATCCCCAGTTGCGGCGATTCCACCACAAATGTCCTTCGACAGGCAGACCGATGCCGCCGTATTCGCCCAAGACATTGACTCGGGTTGAGTCGTAGAGGTACATATCGGGTTGCGGATAGTTATGCAGATCCAGAATATCGCCTGCGGGACGGTGATTGCCTCCGCTGGCAGCATTGATGAGTCGTGAGGGGTCATAGCGATGGGTATAAGCCACCACTGCTTCGGTGTCAAACTGTCCCCATGCCTCGTTGAAGGGTACCCATACGACCACCGATGGGAAAGCCCGGCACAGGTTCATTATTTCGGTCCACTCGCGGTAGTAATTGTCGCGCGAAGCGGTGGTTCGTTGTCGGTCGGTGCCGGCGTTCAACTCGCGCGGTGCCCACTCGTTGCCCATATCGCCGGAGGGCATGTCCTGCCATACGAGCATACCCAAACGGTCACAATGGTAGTACCAGCGGGCAGGTTCGACCTTGACATGTTTGCGAATCATATTGAAGCCAAGATCTTTGGTCTTCTGTATGTCGTAACATAGTGCCTCGTCGGTGGGAGCGGTGTAGAGTCCGTCAGGCCACCAGCCTTGGTCAAGCGGACCGTACTGGAAGAGTGTCCGTCCGTTGAGTTGCATGCGCCAGTGTCCTTGTGCGTCACGGGCGCGCGAGATGGTGCGCATGGCAGCATAGGAGCACACCTCGTCCAAGTGACGCTCGCCGCGCAACAGGGTGAGGGACAGACGATAGAGATAGGGACTATCGGGCGACCATAGGTGCGCATCAGGAACGAATAAAGTCAGTTCTTTTCCCGCAGCGGCATAAGCTTTGGCTATGACTTGACTGCCTGCACTGTCCAAGAGCTGAACCAGCACACGATCTGCTTTAGCCTCCGCCGTCTCAATGGTGATGTGCATGAGCTGACGCTCTATATCGGCAGTGGCTACCACTGCCGTGATACGGTTGTCGCTGACGGGTTCCATCCACACGGTTTGCCAGATGCCTGTAACTGAGGTGTACCATATACTGCGGGGCCGGCTGACCTGCTTGCCACGGGGCTGATAGCCGTGGTCGGTGGAGTCATAGACCCGTACTGTTAGAGTCTGCGCACCATGCCCGTGCAGGTAAGGGGTGGCATCGACTGAAAAAGGTGTGTAGCCCCCTTCGTGACGACCTGCCTCAATGCCATTGATATAGACCACCGCCCGCCAATCGACGGCTCCGAAGTTAATCATCACCTTGCGTCCGTTCCATGCACGGGGCACACGGAAAGTGCGGCTGTACCACAACTCTTCGTCCACGGTAGGCACACGCCCTACACCGGATAGCGACGACTCAACGGCAAAGGGAACCAAGATCTCGCCGTCCCATGTTTGAGGCAGAGGCAGGTCTTTGTCGGTGATGGCATAGTGCCACAAACCGTTCAGGTTCTGCCACTCGCGTCGTTGCAGTTGCGGACGCGGATACTCGGGCAATACACAATCGGGATTGACTTGTTCTGCCCACGGGGTGCAAATTTTCTCACCTACCGGCTGCCATTGGGCTGGCGAATGGGTCGAAGTGCATCCGGTCAGGAACAGAAGCGCGGACAACACTATGCCCAATAAGGAATACAACAGAGCGTGTTTCATGGTGTATAGGTATTGATTATGATTGTCTTTGTGTAATGCGTCCCTCACTCACCTCAAAGAATCGCACCTGCTCATGCAAAGACGGGTCGGGTGCAGTGTCCAAGAGTCGGGCAAGGTGATTGAGGTCGGTATCGGTCAGAAAAATCTGCGCAAAGGGTTGCTCTATGGTAGTTTGCAACGAGGGCAAAAAGAGCGTATCGCGCACCACGAACTGCAAGAGGCGTGTCACGCGTTGGCTGTCCAGACGGTCAAACAGGTCGTCCAACAAGAGCAACGGAGCGTGCCGTGTCTGACCGGTCAGGAAAAGTGCCTGTGCCAGACGCAATGCCAACAGACAGGTCTTCATCTGCCCTTGCGATGCCACCTGCCGCAGCGGGTAGCCGTTCATGGTGAGTTGCAGGTCGTCCTTATGCACACCCACCGAAGTCCAACCCAAGATGCGGTCACGTTCACGGGTCATGGACCATACATCGGGGACTTGACGTTGCGCCAACTGACTATTGTAAGTCAAACTGACCTGTTCCTGCTCATCGGAGAGAATGGCGTAGGTGTCTGTGAAATAGGGAACAAAAAGCTCTACGCATTGTCTTCGGACAGCATAAATCTGTTCAGCCAACGGAGCCATTTGTTCGTCATAGACGGAAAGGACGGATAGGTCGGCATGGTCGTTGTCAGCGAGTTGTTTGAGCAGGGCATTGCGTTGCATGAGCAACTGGCTATATGCATTGAGCGTGGGCAAGTAAGCAGGATCATACTGCGAAAGAGTGCCGTCCAAAAAGCGACGGCGTACCTCTGAACCGCCCAACACCAAGTCCAAGTCCTGCGGACTGATGAGCACCAAGGGAAGCAACCCGATATGGTCGCTCAAACGCGAATAGGCCTTGTCACCGCGACGGAACACTTTCTTGCCGCCTTGCTTGAGCCCGCAACTGATACGCAGCACCTCATCGTCTTTCTCATACAGCCCTTGCACCATGGCGGTTGTCTCACCGTGACGAATGGACAGGTTGTCCTGTTGGGCAAAAGCAGACTTGGTGAAAGAGAGCATATAGATGGCGTCCAGCACATTGGTCTTGCCTTGTCCGTTCAGTCCTATCAAACAGTTCAAGCGGTCGGCAAAGTGCAGCGATGCCTGCTCGATATTCTTGAAATTGAGCAAATTGAGTTCACGCAAAATCATAGACATCGGTGGCTTGGACGGGATTGTCAGACAGGATGAGCAGCCGCTCGACCACATTACGCAGTTCGCGCACATTGCCCGACCAGTGCTTGTTCTGCAAGGCGGCGACAGCCTCGGGTGTAAAGGTCTTCATTGCCCTACCCTGCTCGGCAGAAATCTGCTCGGCAAAGTATGCTACCAGCTCGGGTATGTCCTCCTTGCGCTCGTCCAAATCGGGCACATGGATGGGAATGACATTGAGGCGGTGATACAGGTCTTCACGGAAGGTGCCTTTGGCTATTTCGGCGGTCAGGTCTTTGTTGGTAGCAGCCAGCACGCGCACATTGACGCTGATGGTCTTGTCGCTGCCCACGCGGGTCACTTCGTTTTCCTGCAAGGCGCGCAGCACTTTGGTCTGGGCTGCCAACGACATGTCGCCTATCTCATCGAGGAAGAGCGTTCCGCCGTCGGCCTGTTCGAACTTGCCGGCACGGTCTTTGACTGCGCCGGTGAAAGCCCCTTTCATGTGGCCGAATAGTTCGCTTTCAATCAGTTCGGAGGGTATGGCGGCACAGTTGACCTCAACCAAGGGTTTACCTGCCCGCTGACTGGCAGCATGGATAAGGCGTGCCACCACCTCTTTGCCCGTGCCGTTGGCACCGGTGATGAGCACGCGCGCATCGGTGGGTGCCACACGCTCGATAAGGCGACGCACCTGCTCGATAGCCGCACCGGAGCCTATCATCTGGTGCCGTTGTCCCAGTTGTTGCCGGAGCGAATGAACCTCGGCTGTGCGCACCTGTACCTGCTGCTGCAACTCGTTGCGGTCCAAGGCATTCTTGGTACTGACCAAGAGCCGATTCAGGTCAATGGGTTTCTCAATGAAATCAAAAGCCCCTTTCTTGAGTGCCTCCACGGCATTGTCCACGGTGGCATGACCGGAAATCATGATGACGGTGGTGCCGGGCAGTTGTTCCAGCACTTCCAAACCGTCCATGCCGGGCATCTTGATGTCGGTGAAGACCACATCGTATGCCTGCTTGCGGGCGGCTTCAACACCCGACTTGCCATCGGGTGCCACATCCACCTTGTAGCCTTCAAACTCCAGGATCTCTTTGAGGGTATTACGGATGGCACGCTCGTCGTCTATGACCAGAATCCTTGCCTCCATGCCTTAAAGCAGTGCGTTGAGTTTGGCAACGATATTGGCTTTTGGGTGTGCACCGACCAATCGGTCCACCAACTCGCCGTTCTTGAAGAAAAGCAGGGTCGGAATGGACATGATACCATATTGTTCGGCCACCGAGCCGTTGTCATCCACATTGAGTTTGCCTACAGCCACTTTGCCGGCATACTCGTTGGCTATTTCGTCTACCACGGGTGAGAGCATACGGCACGGACCACACCAGGGTGCCCAGCAGTCAATCATTGCTACAGTGTTCTTTGTCAGGAAGTCGGCAAACATGCCTTCATTGATTTCGTTTGTCATAGTTGTCTGTGTTTTGATTTTTTATTGATTCTCCTCGCTCAGGTGATTGATGAGGACGGTTTGTTGTTTTGGGTGTGCCAAGAGTCGGCGGGTGATTTCGTTCTCCAGATAGGTTTGTACGGCGCGTCGTATGGGTCGTGCGCCATAGCGCGGGTCGTAGGCTTTGTCCAGCAGTTGCTCGCGTGCATCTGCTCCGACAGTCAGTCGGCGACCTTGTTCGTGCATGCGTAGAGCGAGCCGTTCAATCTCAATGCCGAGGATACGCGCCAAGTGCTCCTTGGATAGCGGTGCAAATGTAACGATGTCGTCCATGCGGTTGACAAACTCAGGCGGGAAGGTTTTCCGCAGAGCTTTCAAGACCGTCTGTTGTGCCACTGAGGCGGGAATATCATCTTGGGCACTAAAGCCTACGCCCGAGCCAAAGTCGTGCAACTGTCGCGAACCGATGTTGGAAGTTAGGATGATGATGGTGTTGCGGAAGGAGGTCTCGCGCCCTTGGCGGTCGGTCAGTCGTCCCTCGTCAAGGACTTGCAACAGCACATTGAAGATGTCGGGATGGGCTTTTTCAATCTCGTCCAACAGCACCACCGAATAAGGCCGACGGCGCACAGCTTCGGTGAGTTTGCCGCCTTGCTCGTATGCCACATACCCGGGAGGGGCTCCCACCAAGAGCGAGGCTGTGTGTTTCTCAGTATATTCGGACATGTCCAGCCGAATCATGGCATCTGCCGAGCCAAAGAGTTGTTCGGCAAGGCATTGAGCCAAGTAGGTCTTACCCACCCCGGTTGGACCAAGGAAGAAGAAAGTGCCGATGGGGCGTTTGGGGTCACGCAGGCCGAGTCGTGAACGCTGGATGGCTTGTACCACGGCATGCACGGCTTTGTCCTGACCGATGACGCGGTTGATGAGTACGTTGTCCAAGTCGCGCAAGCGTTCCATCTCGTTGGCAGCCACGCGCGTAGCCGGCACACCCGCCATGAGGCTGACCACCTCGGCAATGTCGTCTTCGGTCACTAACGCATCGGTTTGCCCTTGCGCCTGTTTGCGTGCACCGGCCTCGTCCATGGCATCAATGGCTTTGTCGGGCATGGCGCGGTCAGTCAGATAGCGTTCGGACAGCGAGACGCAGGCTTTGAGTGCCGCGTCACTATAGGTGACACCATGGTACTCGCCATAGGGACGGTTCAGGCGTTTGAGGATGGTCAAGGTCTCTTCAGCCGATGGTGCTTTGACCAGCAGTTTCTGGAAACGGCGTTCCAAAGCGCCGTCTTTCTCGATGGAGCGGCGGTACTCGTCCACGGTGGTGGCACCTATGCACTGTACCTCACCGCGTGCCAAGGCGGGTTTGAGTATGTTGGCGGCATCCAGCGAGCCTTGAGCATTACCCGCGCCGATGATGGTGTGTATCTCGTCAATGAACAAGATGATCTCCGAGTGCTCACGCAACTCTTTGATGATGTTCTGCATGCGCTGTTCAAACTGACCGCGATAGGTGGTGCCTGCCACAATGGAAGCCACCTCTAAGGACAAGATGCGCTTGCCCTTCATCGAGGGAAGCAGGTCCTGACCTATCATCAGTGCCAGTTGTTCCACAATGGCGGACTTGCCCACACCGGGTTCACCGATCAGGACGGGGTTGTTCTTCTTGCGCCGAGAGAGGATCTGCACCACGCGCTGGATCTCCTTTTCACGCCCCACCACGGGATCCAGCATGCCTTGTTTGGCTTCGCGGGTAAGGTCGCGGCTGTACTTGTCCAAAGCGGGTGTTTCCCCTTCTTTGGCTTTTTTCTTGGGAGCGGCACCGCCCATCATCTGCGAGAAAAAGTCGTCTTCGGTATCGTAGATGTCCGACGACGAGTCGGTGGGCGATTTCTGCGGTTTGGGCAGCAGTTTCTCCACGCTCTCATAGGTGACATTCCACGACCGATCTAAGAGGGTGGCAGGATAATTGACCCGTTCTCGCAGGATGGACAAGAGCAAGTGCTCGGTGCCCATTTGCTGTGCCTCATAGGCTTCTGCCTCGATGCTGCACAGGCGCAGTATGCGGTCGGTGGCACGCGAGAAGGGAATGGTCTGCTGTGTCGAACGGGTGGGACTGAACAGGTGCGAGTCAATCGTGCGTTTCAACTCATAGCCATCCACACCGGACTGCATGAGCAGTTGGCTGGCCCGGCAGTCGGGCAACCGCAGCATGGCCAGCACAAGGTGCTCGGGCAGCACCTGCTGTGCACCTAAACGCTCAGCCTCCTGCCGAGCATAGCGGATGACGGTATTCAAATGTTGTGTATAATCCATAGTGCGTCAGTTATAGAATCGAAATGCAAAACCGGCACGGAACACATCGGGGTTGGTCGGATAACCGAACATAGCATAGTACTGCCGGTTCATGAAAGTGGCATTGAAGTGTTGATATTGTGCAAAAAAGTTAAGTCTAAGGCGACGAACAAAGAAGTTGGCATAGACATTCATGCGCGGATAGTTGCCTACCTTGCCGTTGGTCTGCACGGCAAACTGTCCCAAGGCAGGATTAAGCAACGGCGCAAAGAAAGCCGTGTTGTAACTCAGATCCACACCAATCTGTGCGTCCAACGCTTTGAACCATGTACCGTGGTAATAGAGGTTATGATAGAGGGTGATGGCAGGCAGGGCTATGAGCGAGGACGAGCTATACTGATAGACCACATGGTTGTCCAGATTGACCCATGGTGTGGTCAGATTGGCGGTCAGGTCGGCTGCCAGCACGCTGATGGTGGCATCGGTCTGTTGCGGTCCGCCAAGACCGGCAAAGTAGATGAGGTCCTTCACCGTCTCATAGTGCACACGCAGTGCCGGTTGGAACCACTGTGTGGGGTATGCCACCTCACCGCCTACACGAAAACGGTAGAGTTTCTTGAAGTCGTTGTCCCACACATAGTGATTGCTGCAATAGTGTTGCAGAAAATAGTCGGGTGTCTCGTTACGGAAGAAAGCGTCAGCTCGGACGATTAGGCTGTCTCGCCCGACGCGAAAGCCCACATCGACCTTGCCATTGACGGTGAACTCGCCCAGTTTGCGTCCTGCCAGACATACCTCACCGTCAGCCATATAGCGTACAAAAGAGCCTGTCTGTTTGTGCAGCGCACCGCCCACAAACAGGTTATTTGACCAGTTCTGTTGCGGATTCTTGTTTTGGGCTGGCTGCAGTTGCGCCCCCAACGCAATGGTTGGGTCTGCCATACTCTGTCCCATGGGGGCAAGCAGCATGCGGTTGTTGACATGTCGCTGCGCCTCATCGCGCACCCAAGCTGTTATACCAAAGCGTAGGTGACGATTGAACGCCTCTTCAAAGGTGACAGCCAAGGTGTTGCTGATGGTCATGGTGGCGGCCGTGTCTCGGGTGGCATGTTCGTTCAGATAGACCGAAGGATAGAATCCCTGCTCGGCAGTAGTCTCACGATAACGTTTGTCGGCATCGGTGAGACTGAACACATGGCGGAAAGTGAGCAACGGAATCTCCACCGAGTCCGCCGTCATAGCAGTCACACTATACGCATGATTGAGATAGCCGGACAGATAGCGAAAGCCGGACATGCCGGATAGATTGACGGGCATATCCTCACCGGTCATATTGCGGTTCTGCAAATCCGTGGGACTGCTCAATCCGCCGTTTTCGAAGTTGGATAACTGATTGAAAGTGAACGCGCCATTAAGTGAGTAGTGTGTACCCGTATAGGAACCGAATACCGAGCCGTTGACCGTCTTGCCAGCCTGACTCTTATAGTGCCCGGCAGCGTCCAAATAATTGATGACAGCACCCAGATTGGTCTTGGGCGAGAGGTTGCCCGTAAAGTCAAAGTGCAGGTCATGTTCCTCGTGGTAGGTGGTGAATCCCCGTTTGTAACTGATGGCCGAATAGGGCGTGGTAGTTCGGTGGAAACGCACCTGTTCGGGGGTGGTCAAATAGGGTTCGTAGGGCGTTGCAAACAGGCAGTCTGTGTTGCGTGTACGATAGAAATAGAGAGCCGACTGCACAGGCGAGACCAAGTTGCCGTTGGTCAGATTCAGGTCCGAGTAATCATAGAGCACATTGCGCATGGGGAAGTTCAGGTACGAAGAGTCGGCAGACACCGTGTCCGCCACCGAGACCACGCGCCTGAACGACCACGCTTTGACCTCGGTCTTGGGCAGTTTGAGTCTTGCCTGCACCCCAAGCGACACAGTCACCAACAGTGCCGCCACCGCCACTACTCTACTCCATGTGTTCCCCATCAAGCCTGTTTCGCCTTGCGCTTACGCAGTTGCTGACGCAACTCGGTCAGTTCCTGCTCTTGGTTGTGAATGGTTTTCAACAAGCTGTTCAACTCCTCGTTCTCGATGGAGGTGGGATACTGCTCTTCCACACGTTGCAGGAAGTCGGCAAGGATGTTCATATAGTTGATGAACGCATCGTATGGCGAGTCAAAGCCGTTGGGTGCTCCGGCAGCATAGTTCATGTCGCTCAAGTAGGTGACATCCTGCAGCATGAGCCAATCGGCTTTCAGCGTCTTGTCCGAGCACAGGTGTACCCGCTCAACCACACTATACAGTTGTCGCAAAGCCTCCTGCTGCAGGTCGTTGCCGTTAAAGGCGCTCATATCCTTAGCCTCACCTGCCCATGTCAGAGCATAGGGCGAGGACAGGGTCTGGACGGGACTGAGTTTTTTGGCAGCCTCAGCAGGGGTGAGAAAACCTACCTCTTGCTCCATGGCATAATAGGGCACGGCACGGAGAAAATCAAAAATGCCGGTCTCCGCCTTTTGTCTCAGTCCAAAAGTCTCGGCGCCCATCCACAGATTGACAATATGCTCTTCTTCGGGCAAGGACACCACATAGCGAACAAAGCGTTCGGCATCGGTGGGCACATCCTGCCACGAAGGATCGGAGAAATGGAACGACAGTGCGTCGGACAAAGCCATGTTGCGCACCAGCACTGCCTGTTTGTTTTTGCAGCACGAGCGATAGAGATAGTTGGGCGACTGCCACGAGAGGATATGCTTGGCTCCCTCGGTCATGATGGTCTTATAGCCCCACTGCATGACCTTGTCCGCCAGTTCGTCCGAGTAGAGCAACTCACTGTTCCACAGGGTGGTCGATTGCACACCAAACAAGTCTTTTAGTTTGGTTGCATGCTTGTCCAACTGCTCTTTGAGTTCGCTCTGACTGTACTCACCGGCAAGGCTGTAACTGTATGGCGTTGCCACGGCTTCGACACAGTGCGAAGCCATCAACTGCTTGAGAAGGTCAATCATCTCGGGCGCATACTGCTCCAACAACTCCAGCGTGGTGCCGGGGATTGCCAAAGCACAGCGAAAACGGTTCTTGCTGAGACGAATCATCTCCAACAGCGTGTTGACCAAGGGTATATAGGACTGCTCCACCACCTGACGAACAGCCTCTTCGGTAGGCAGGTCATCGCTGTAATAATGGTCCTGACCGATGTCGAAGAAACGGTAACGACGCAAACGGTAGGGGATGTGCATCAAAAAGCCGAAACAGATATTTTTCATGGCTTGTGTCCTTTCGTAATTGAATGGGGGTTGGATTATGTGGTTTAGTTGTTCTTTTTATT
>CAMOHN010000006.1 GCA_946615455.1 uncultured Bacteroidales bacterium | reverse complement strand
AGATGCAATGGCTGCAGAACCGCCTCTTCAACCTCGGAGCACTCCTCGCAGGAGCTGAAGGCGATGATTGGATTACTGCCGACGATGTTCGCGTTATCGAACAATGGATTGATGCCATCCAAGAACAATTAGAACCACTTCGAGCCTTCATCCTACCCGCCGGTAATGAGGCTATCGCTACATGCCATATCTGCCGAACAATCACGCGCCGACTTGAAAGACAAATGGTTGCACTCTTTTCCGAACAGCCCGACCCAAGACAGAACAATTGCCTGCAATGGGTCAACCGACTCAGCGATTTCTTCTTCGTTCTGGCACGAAAAATAACAAAAGAACAGAAAATATCACTTTTTTTGTGGAAAAAGTAAGAGATTGTTTGCACGCAAAAAATAAATGCAATACTTTTGCCCGCCTTTTTTGAGAAGCATAGACTCTCAAATAACCCAAAAACGACACTTATTTACGCTTTTATGTATTGGACATTAGAACTGGCTTCTAAGATTGAAGATGCCCCTTGGCCTGCTACCAAAGCCGAGCTCTTGGACTATGCCAATCGCATAGGTGCACCTATGGAAGTGATTGAAAATCTTCAAGAACTCGAAGAGGAGGAAGAGGTGTATGATAGTATAGAAGATGTTTGGCCGGACTATCCTACCAAAGAGGATTTCTTCTTTGACGAGGAGGAGTATTGAGCCCCCTTATGCCGTTTAGGTTGCGCTATATAGTCCTTGCTTTTGCACTCGGGTGGTGTGTGGCTTTGCTTAAAGCACAAACTGACCCGCAATTGGGACAATATATGCATCTCAAAGCGGCGTATAACCCCGCAGCCGCCGGCGAGGACGAACTGATGCACATCGCAGGTATGCACCGACTGCATACCACAGGCATAACTGACATGCCCATGACCACCTATTTCACGGTGTCCGCTCCGTTCCACATCCTCAATACACACCACGCGGCAGGCATACGGTTTTTGAACGACCGATACGGACTGTTCAGCAATCAGGCTTTGCATGTGCAGTACGCCTATCGACATAAAATAGGAAACGGATTCCTTTGTGTCGGCATTGACTTGGGCTTTGCCAATATCCGTTTCAAAGCGGACAAACTCAATTTGGACTCGATTGCCAACCTCGAGCAAGATGGCTACCATCGCCCCCAATCGGAAGACAATGCTATTCCGCAAGGCTCCGGCAAAGACGGCGTGACAGGCATGGGGTTTGACCTCGGTCTGGGATTGTACTACCAAACACCACAATGGTGGGCTTCAGTTAGTTACAGCCATGTCAATCATGCAAAAATCAATTGGAGCGACCGTACATTCTTCACACTGAATGGAACAATGTACGCAGCGGGCGGATACAATTGGCGACTACCCGATCGTGACTGGATGCTCAGACCCTCCGCCATGCTCATGACCGATTTTGCATCGTGGGACGTCAACCTGACTCTTATGGCAGAGGTCAAACAACGCTATCGGTTCGGTGCAGGCTACCGTGTGTTAGGCAGCGTCAATCTGCTCTTCGGAGTGGATATAATCAGCGGCCTCCAACTGGGGTACACCTACGAACTGCCTGCCAACAGACTCATCAAAGGCTCTTACGGAGCACATGAGATCTATTTGGCGTATGGATTGGACATCTTGAGTCCCAAACGAACCAACCGCTACAAGAGCATACGCTACTTGTAATGCTGTCAAAACAAGAGTAATAAGACTTTTAGACGTATGACTCAACTTACATGTAAAAACGAAACGAGACAACAAAACAATATGAAACCAACCAACATCCTGTTTCTAACGGCTCTAACCGCTGTGTTAATGGCATGTGGAGGCCCCGCCGGCGAATTGGTAGGCGTGCGCAAACCCGCTGAATTCAAGGAAGCTAACCCCTATGGAATGGTCTTTATCAAGAAAGGCTCGTTCATGATGGGAGAAAATGCCCAGTCGGCCATCTTCGGTCAACCTGACAATCCGTTCATGACTACTGTCAATGCTTTCTGGATGGACGAAACCGAAATCACCAACAACGAGTACAAACAATTTGTGCTCTGGGTGCGTGACTCCATCGCCTACACCAACCTTATTCTCGGTCCCGCTGCCGCAGGTGATGACGAAGAAGAAGACTATGAGGGAGGCGGAAATGAACGCTTACGCCAAAAGTACGCCCTGCGTGACCGAAATGCCGAGCGCAACAACCAAGACGAGGAAATGGAAGAAGAGGAAGAAGAAGGCAGAGAGCGTGTCATTGATTTCCGTATTAACTGGCGCCAGAAACTGCCGTGGGAAAGACCCGATGCCGACGAACGCCGCGCACTGGCACCCATGTTCTATTCCGACGGAACGCTGCGTACTATTGGCTTGCATTATCGCTACAGTTGGCGCAACTATGACCAGGCTCGCTTGTTGAAAAATAAGTTCGATGTAGCCAAAGGTCAGTATCCCACAGGCGCATCTGCGCGCGTAGATACGTTCTGGATTGACGAGAAAGGTGAAATCAAGGATAGCACCATTGTCCGTCCGTTGCGTGAACCAAAAGACCTGCTCACCCACAAGATCATCAGCATCTATCCCGACACCATGATATGGATTCGCGACTTCCAGTTCGCTTATAACGACCCCATCATGCAAGGCTATTTCTCCTTCCCGGGGTACTCCGAATACCCCGTGGTGGGTGTCACATGGGAACAGGCACATGCCTTCTGCCATTGGCGCACCAAACACTATAAGGACTACAACGGCTTTGCTTCGCATGACTATCGTCTGCCCACCGAGGCCGAATGGGAGTATGCTGCACGAGGCGGACGCAAAATGGCTATGTATCCCTGGGGCGGCAACTACGCACGCGATGCCAATGGCTGTTTCCTTGCCAACTTCAAACCCTATCGCGGTGCCTATAACGACGATACAGGAACGCTCACCATGCGTGTGGCACAGTTCCGGCCGAATGATTTCGGTCTGTTCGACATGGCAGGTAATGTGGCTGAGTGGACCTCGTCCGCATACAACCCTTCAACCAACACTTATGTCAACGACATCAACTCCAACTTCGAGTATATGGCCCGCAAAGACGACCCCGATATCCTCAAATGCAAGGTGGTCAAAGGCGGTAGTTGGAAAGACATCTCCTATTACATGCAGTGCGGTGTGCGCACCTATGAGTACCAATATGAAAGCCGCGCTTACATAGGTTTCCGTTGCGTCCGCTCGTTCATCGGAGACTAATTTACCCCATCGAATAAACAATCTTAATCAAATACAAAACACAATGGCAACAGCTAATGTTCCCCAGAAATCTAAATGGGACAAAATCGTGGATTGGTATGCCCGTCAAGCATACGCAGTAGGTATGGTTTATAGTATTGGTGCAGCCGTCGTTATTATCGGTGCACTCTTTAAGATTATGCACTGGCCCGGTGCCGGTATCGTGCTTACAGCAGGTATGTGTACAGAGGCTCTCTTGTTTACAATTGGTATTTTTGAGAAACCCCACGCCACTTATCATTGGGAGCATGTCTTCCCGCAACTGGTTGGCGAGGAGACCAAAGAGTTGCTTGGCGGGAATGGCATAGCCGGTGTTCCCGGTGTAGCACAAACCGCTGCTCCTGCTGAGTCCGCTGCTGTTCCTTCGTTGAGTGAAAAAGATGTTGAAAGCCTCAAAAAAGGCATCAACGATTTGGCTAAGACTGCCACCCAGTTGAGTGACCTTGGCAAGGTGGCCACCGAAACCACCAAACTGGCCGATCAGATGAGTGCAGCCGGTGAAGCAGCAGGTAAGTTTGTCGCTTCTGCCAACACACTGGGTGAGAAGAGTGAAGCCCTTGGTCAGGCTTATCAAAATGTAACGGCTGACATCAAGTCTGTTTCCGACAATATGCAAAACGTCATTGAAGGCACCAAGACCTACCAACGCCAAGTTGAGGAATTGGGTGGCAAGATGGGCTCGCTCAATTCCATCTATGCACTCCAGCTCAACCTCATGGAGGCTCAGAACGACCAAGTGAAGACCAATGGCGAACAAATCAAAGCCATGGCCGCTTCGATGCAGAAGATGAACGAGTCGGCCGCCGAGACCATGAAAAACCATGTAGCATTTGAAGAAGGCAGCAAAAAACTGGCTGCACAAGTGGCTGACCTTAACAAGATTTATGGTAACATGCTGACAGCATTGGCATAAACTCTAAAACATTGTTTACACTATGGGTGGAGCAAAAAACTGTCCGGAAACCCCGAGACAAAAAATGATAGGCATGATGTACTTGGTGCTCACCGCCATGTTGGCGTTGAACGTCAGTACAGACATCTTGAATGGTTTTGAGATGGTGGACGACAGCCTCTATTCGTCTATCGTTTCCGCCGAGGACCGCAATGCCAATATGTATGCTGCCCTCGAACAACAAAAGAATGATAAACCCGAAAAATATACCATCCCCTATCAAGAGGCAATGGAGATGAAGCAGCGTTCGGATTCGTTGTTCAACTACATTTCCAAGTTCAAACGCGACATGGCAGTCATTGCCATTGGCGAAGACAAAGTGTCTGAGCACCACTACACCACCGGTTACGCCGTTCGCGGATTGGCAGGAACAAGTAACTTGGATGTTACCGGCCAATACGGTATCGTACAAGGGCATGGTGAGGAACTCAGAAAGAATATCGAGTCCTACCGCGACTTCCTACTTTCTGTGTTAGCCAAGAACAATAACCCCATGGATCAGCAAGAGGTACGCAAGATGACCGACCAGTTCAACATGCTTTTCACTTGCGACTCACTTTTCAACAAACATGAGAACAAGATGGATACATGGGTCAACGGTATGTTCGACGGCATGGTGCTTAATGCCACCATCACCGTGTTGAGCAAAATGCAAAACGATATCCGTGCCACCGAAGGACAAATGATTCAGTACCTCATGGGTAATGCCGATGCAATGGACTTGCGCGTGAACAAACTGCAGGCTTATGTCATTCCAAAGTCCGACTATGTGATGCGTGGTGCCAAATACCAAGCACAGATCATCTTGGCTGCCATTGACTCGACGCAACGTCCTGAGTACTATGTAGGAGGACAACGAATAAATGACAACGGTCTGTACGAAGTAGTTGCTTCCGGCAGTGGTGAGCAGAAGTTCAGTGGTCGTATAGGCGTCTTGTCCAATAACGGCGAGATGGATTACCTCCCCTTTGAGAGTTCTTATACCGTAGGCGAGCCCTCGGCGACCATCTCCAATACCGAAATGAACATCATGTACCGCAATTTCGACAACAAGTTCCGCATTTCGGTTCCCGGCATACCGGACAACCGTATCCGTATTGAAGCAACAGGGGCCAATGTTTCACGAAATGGTGCTTTGTGGTTCATCAAACCCGGTGACAATTCGAAGAACGTAACCGTCACTGTCAAGGCTGAAATGGACGGCAAACAGCAGGTTATGGGCACTAATACCTACCGTGTTAAACCCCTACCTAAACCCGGTGCATTCTTGTCAATCGGAGGAACTCTGAGAAATGAAGGAGCAGTTGTCAAGAGTGCCGTTACGGCCAGCACCACTGCTGTTGAAGCCAGCTATGGCGAAGACGGTATTTTGGATGTAGCTTTCAAGATAACAGGCTTTAACATTCAGGTGAATAAAACAGTTAAAGAATCCAAGTCCAACCAATTGACAAAAGAACAGCGTGATTTGATTAGCAAACTTCGTAGTGGCGAATCATTCCTGATTAACAATATCCATGCTGTCGGTCCTGATGGAAAGGATGTCAAACTGACCCAGATCTCCTTGATGATAAATTAAGTATTTTTAAGCGTCTTAATCAGACTCCCAATTATGAAAAAAGTAGGAATATTGATTCTCTTTGTGCTTGGCGCATGGACAGCTTCAGCGCAGTTGGCTCCGCAACAGGTATTATCCTTCTTTGATACCAATGGAACCATCCGTATGGAAACCGAAGAGTTGAACGCGGCAGCCGATACACTCATAACGGTCTTTCACCGAAAAGATGATGTCGTATGGTCGCGCATGACTTTCCGTATCATTGACTTGCGCTACAAACAAAATTATCAGCTCTATTTCCCGACCGATCCAGACGACCCCAATTACAAGAGTCTGATTCGCGTGATTTTAGACGCAGTCGCCAACGGTATGCCCATCTACCAGCCGGACCCCATGGGGCGCTCGTTTATTCCATCTTTTAATGAAGCCAATCTACTTAAAGATAGGAGACTGAATGATTTCACCGGTTTTGGTGCAATCGGTGGTGGAGGTACCTATGAACACGGTGAAGAAGGTGGCGACTTGATTTACTATGACACGATTAACAACAAAATTGTGCTTGAGTTGGAGCGTTATCCTGCCTATATCCGCAATTTGTACCGATACTTGATTCAAGAGGTTTATTTCTTCGACAAGCATACATCCCGTATGCATCGTCAGATTGTGGCCATTGCTCCCTTGAGCTTACTGCTTCAGAACAATGAAGAGGCACCGTCAGACCCAATGGAATCGATCAAGAAGGCGGTAAACTACTGGATCCTTTATAAGGATTTGCGCCCCTATTTGGCTAAACAGTACATGATTCCATTGCTCAACAACACCAAGCGTGTCACCTACGATGACTTCTTCCAAAAAAGGTTATATACTTCTTATCTTTTGGGTGAAATCAATATCTACAATCGTATGATTTTGGACTATGCTAAAAACGAGGCAGAAGCCAAAAAGGAGCAAGCACGCATAGAGACAGAGTACTTGAATTTTGAACAGGACCTGTGGGAGTACTAATCAATACACAAGGAGGACAGGCGAGAAACAACCTGTCCTCTTTTGTTGAAAATAAGGCATGAAAAAGAAACGCTTCTTCAATATGTACCTCACCACCACCGTGAGTGTGGCGATGGTTCTTTTTCTTATCGGTTTGGAGTGCGTGTTGCTACTCAGTGCACATCATCTGATCAGTTCGGCCAGGGAGAACCTGGCACTGACCATCGAACTGTCAGCCGATGCTGACTCAACGGCTGTTGTTCGTATGCAACGTGTCTTGGAGGCTATGCCGGCTACGGCTTCTTATACATACATCTCCAAACAGCAGGCATTGGACGACCATATAACCGCCCTCGGCGAAGACCCGACCAAGTTCCTTGGTTACAACCCTTTGCCCGATGCTTACGAGTTGCACCTTGCGCCTCAATATGCCGTGCGTGATAGTATTTTGCCCATTGTTGAGCGACTGGAATCATTGCCTTATGTGGAGCGCGTTACCTATCAGGAGGATATTGTGCAGGTGTTAGACCATACTGTCAGCGAGGTCTCGCTACTGTTGGCAGGTTTGGCACTCGTGCTGTTAGTAATAGCATGGATGCTGATTGTCAATACTATCCGCCTGCATATCTATTCCAAACGTTTCCTTATCAACACGATGCGTCTGGTTGGTGCCACTCCGTGGGTCATCCGTGCACCGTTTGTCCGCCGATCGGTGCGCATGGGATTAGAGGCGGGATTGCTCACTCTGGTAGTCATGGCTGCTGTGGGCTATTACATACAACACAGTCTGCACCTGTTGCTGTTCCCGCCCACTTGGCAGAACTTCGCCATCGTGGCAGGCGTTGTGCTGTTGAGCGGATTGATGATTACCTTGTTGGCATCGCTGATTGCCACGGGCAGGTATGTGCGCATGAACATCGAAAAGATGTACGAAATCTAAAAGGTCTTGTTTACTTTATTTAACGCATTGAAAGTTATGGATAAACCTCAATCGAACCCCGAAACCGACAAGTCGCTGCCGCGTCGCAACCGCATCATGATCGTGTGTGCATTGCTAATCATTGTTTTGGGTTTTGTGCTGATGTTGGGTGAACCCAGCGGAGCAACTGAATATAACCCCGATATTTTTTCTTTCCGTCGTGTGACTTTAGGTCCTATGATTTCGCTGGCCGGCTTTGTGTTCATGATTCCGGCTATCTTGTGGAGGGGGAAGAAATGAGTTGGTGGCAAGCACTGATATTGGGTATAGTACAAGGGCTGACCGAGTTCTTGCCCGTTTCGTCGTCCGGCCATTTGGAGATTGGTCAGGCATTGCTTGGAACAGCCGGCGAGGAGAATCTCTTCTTCACCGTTGTGTTACATGTGGCAACCGTCTTGGCCACCATTGTGGTGTTGTGGAACGAGGTTCAGCAGCTCTTTCGTGGCACTTTTACCACCCTTCAATGGAATGACGAGAAACGCTATGTCTCGCTCATTTTGTTATCCTGTGTGCCTGTTTTCATAGTGGGTGTGTTCTTCAAAGACCAAGTGGAGGCCTACTTTGGCAATGGTCTGCTTGTGGTAGGAATCTGCTTGTTGGTAACGGCTTTATTGTTGTGGTTGAGCGAGTTCTTAACGGTTCGTGCTGCCAAACGCAAGATTGCTACCCACGATGTACGCTGGCAGGATGCCCTTATCATAGGTTGTGCACAAGCTGTGGCTGTATTGCCGGGACTGAGTCGTTCCGGCTCAACTATTGCAACGGGTTTGCTCTGTGGAGTGAAGAAGGAGAAAGTAGCACAATTCTCGTTTTTGATGGTGCTTATTCCCGTGTTGGGTGATGCACTCTTGGAATTGCTCAAAGTGCTGACCGGCAAGGTTGAGGTACCCGCTATCGGATGGGGGGCTTTGACCATTGGTTTTGTGTCAGCCTTTGTGGTGGGCTGTTTGGCTTGCAAGTTTATGCTTGCCATCGTGCGTCGTCAGAAACTGACTTATTTCGCCATTTATTGCCTCGCTGTAGGCGTATTTGCCATTGTATGGAGCACATTGCATGGCACAGTATGATTTCATAGCAGGAGAGATTATCGGCTTTGACAAACCCTATGGTTGGACCAGTTTCGATGTGGTGGGCAAGGTGCGTTGGTTGTTGTGCCACCGTTTGGGAGTCAAGAAACTCAAGGTCGGGCATACGGGTACATTGGATCCGTTGGCAACGGGTGTTGTGGTGGTCTGCACGGGCAAGAAAACAAAACTCATAGACCAACTACAACAGCACACCAAAGAGTATGTTGCCACCTTGCAATTAGGAGCTACCACACCCAGCTATGACCTCGAGAAACCTATTGACGCTACTTATCCTACCGAGCATATAACGCGCGAGTTGATAGATCAAACGATTCCGCTTTTTCAGGGCGAACAGTGGCAAGTGCCGCCCATGTTTTCAGCCGTCAAGGTGGATGGTAAACGCGCCTATGAACTGGCTCGTAAAGGCGAGGATGCTGAACTGAAGCCCAAACTGTTGGTCATTGATCTCATTGAAGTGCTCCGTTTTGACCCCTCGTCCATGCAACTGACCCTGCGTGTGGTCTGTTCAAAAGGAACCTATATCCGAGCACTGGCACGCGACATTGGTCAGCGTTTAGACAGTGGTGCACACCTGATTGCCCTACGGCGCACTCGGGTGGGGGATATACGCGTGGAAGATTGTCTTGACTTGCCACGCTTTGAGTCCATGTTAAACGCATGCCGGTCAGATGAAGACAAAACAAACAAGTAACAAACTTAATCTCATTAGATATACTTAAATTAACGCCATGAAACTCAGTCAATTCAAAGTACGCATACCCGAAGAACAATTTGCACAGTTTCCCCTTCCTTTCCGCGATGACTCACGCATGCTGGTGTTGCATCGCACCACAGGCGATATAGAGCACAAGTCGGTCAAGGACTTGGTGGACTATTTCGATGAGGGCGATCTGTTCGTCTTCAACGATGCCAAGGTCTTTCCTGCCCGTCTGTTTGCGCAGAAGGAGAAGACCATGGCCAATATCGAGATTTTCCTGCTCCGTGAACTAAACCACGAGATGCGCTATTGGGATGTATTGGTTGATCCGGCACGTAAGATTCGTATAGGTAACAAGTTGTTCTTGGACGAAGACTTGACCATTGTTGCCGAGGTGATTGACAACACAACGTCGCGCGGTCGCACGGTTCGTTTCCTGACAGACTATGACAACAGCGAGTTCTTGGATCGCCTCTATGAACTGGGACATACGCCTGTGCCCAAATACATCCGTCGTCCTATGGAGGGCGATGTGAAAGAGCAGTATGAGAAGATCTATGGTGACTATCCCATTGACAAATTAGACGAAGAGCGTTATCAGACCATTTTTGCTCGCAAGACGGGTGCTGTGGCTGTGCCCGCTGCCGGTTTGCACTTTTCCAAACAATTGCTCAAACGCATGGAGATTCGTGGTATTGAGCAGCAATTCCTGACCTCATACATGTCGCTCGGTAACTTCAAGCGTATTGAAGTGGACGACCTGCCCAAGCACAAGATGGACTCCGAACGCATTGAGATTGAGCAACCCTTGGTGGATGCAGTCGATCGTGCTCATGCTGCTGAAAAGCGTGTGTGTGCCGTGGGCACGGAAGTCATGCGTGCCTTGGAGCACGTGGCAGGTACCGTGGGACAGATCAAGCCCTACGAGGGATGGACAGGCAAGTTCATCTATCCCGACTACGACTTCTCGGTGGCCAACTCGTTCTTTGTTAATCTCTATGGCAGTCAGTCCATTCAACTGCTTTGTGTGGCAGCTTTTGGTGGCTACGACAATGTGATGAACGCTTACGATGAGGCGGTCGAACTGGGCTATCGCTTTGGTGATTATGGTGATAGCATGCTCATCGTGGATTGAGATAGCCTATGCAAGTCCGTATAGATGAGAGTTGGCGTGAGGTTTTACAGCCTGAGTTTGACAAGCCATATTTTGAAATGCTAACCGCTTTTGTAAGGCAACAATACAAGACGCACACTTGTTTTCCGCCGGCTCGCTATATCTTCCGCGCTTTCGACGAATGTCCTTTTGACAAAGTGAAAGTGGTTATCCTTGGTCAAGACCCCTATCACGATGTGGGACAGGCGCATGGCTTGTGTTTTTCGGTGGACGATGGTGTCGCTATTCCGCCTTCGCTTCTCAATATCTACAAGGAGCTGCAGCGTGACCTCGGGCTACCGATTCCCGTTTCGGGCAATCTGCTGCATTGGGCACAACAAGGTGTGTTGTTACTCAATGCTACGCTCACGGTCGAAGCGCATAGCCCCGGCAGTCACCAAAACCACGGGTGGGAGGAGCTGACGGACGCTGCCGTAGCAGCACTCAACGAACGGCGCAGTCATCTGGTCTATATGCTTTGGGGTAGCTACGCCCAACGTAAAGGGCAATTCATTGACCGCCGTCGTAACTTGGTTTTGACCGCGCCGCATCCCAGTCCTCTGTCTGCCCACCGCGGCTTTATTGGCTGCGGACATTTCTCGGCTGCCAATAACTATCTCGAGTCCCATCATCTGACCCCCATTCAATGGGGATAACCCGTTGTCATTGTTGTCCTATGAATCGTCTTTTGCTCATTGATGCCTATGCCATGATTTTCAGGGCATACTATGCTTTCATCCGTTCGCCGCGTATCAATTCCAAAGGGGAGAACACCAGTGCTGTATTTGGCTTTGTTATTGCCTTGGAGGACTTGCTCAAACGGCTTAAACCCACCCATGTGGCAGTTGCTTTTGACCCCAAGGGCAAGACTTTTCGTCATGAGGCATACGAGTCATACAAGGCGCAGCGTCAGGAGACCCCCGAGGACATCCGTCGTGCTGTCCCGGTCATACATGACCTGTTGGATGCCATGCGCGTCAAGCAGCTGGAGGTGCCGGGCTTTGAGGCTGACGATGTGATTGGTACGGTGGCACGCTTGGCTGCCGGACAAGGCATGGAAATCTTTATGGCTACACCCGATAAGGACTATGGTCAGTTAGTCGGCGAGCATGTCTTTTGGTATCGTGCCCGTCACACAGGCGGATTTGAGCAGTTGGGTGTTCAAGAAGTGTGCGACAAGTACGGCATCGAGCACCCCGAACAGATCATCGACTTACTCGGGCTGATGGGGGATGCGTCCGACAATATACCGGGCTGTAAAGGGGTGGGCGAGAAAACGGCGGTCAGCCTCATTCGACAGTTTGGCTCGATTGACAATCTCTTGGCTAACACGGATAGCCTCAAAGGGGCTTTGCAGCAGAAGATAGCCTCGCAGGCAGACAATATCCGCTTCTCACGCTTTCTTGCCACCATTCGGACGGATGTCCCCATTGACTTTGATGCCGACAGCCTTCGCCGTCAAGACCCTGATTGGTCTCAACTCGCTCCGTTGTATGAGGCATTGGAGTTCCGCACCCTGTTGCGTAACGCGCCGGTGGAACAGCCTAAGCCCGTGACACAGCAACCCACATTAGACCTGTTTGCCGCCTCTGCCACACCTCCCGTTGCTAAGCCTGTTACCATGCCGACGGACACAACATACGACACTATCGAAAACCGCCTGTGCGCCTATCTGCTCAACCCCGAGTTGGCGTTCAATCCTGCCCAACCACCTGATTGGGATGCTCTGCGCCGTGACCCTGCTTTGTGGAACCTCTACCAAGAGGTCGAACTGCCGTTGGTTACCGTCCTTCGTGACATGGAGCAGGCGGGAGTACGGTTCGATGTGAATCTGCTCCATGAGGCCGAGCAACAATTGACGGCCGAACTGACGGATATTGAGAGGCGAATCATTGACCTTGCCGGTCAGCCCTTCAATGTCAACTCGCCTTCACAGGTGGGCGAGATTCTGTTCGACAAGTTGCACCTTGACGACAAAGCCAAGCGCAGCAAGGCCGGCAAATACTCCACCTCCGAAGAGGTCTTGCAGCCGTTCAGACCATTGCACCCCATTGTGCCGCTCATTCTGGAACAGCGTGAACTCAAGAAACTCATTTCCACCTATATTGCCGCGCTGCCTACCTATATCAATCCCGCAACGGGCAAGATTCATACCACCTACCACCAGACCGTCACAGCCACCGGCCGATTGAGCAGCAGCCACCCCAACCTGCAGAACCTGCCCATTCGCACCGAGCGTGGACAACTGTTGCGGCGTGCCGTCATACCCGATGAGGGCTGTTTGTTGCTCAGTGCCGACTATTCGCAGATCGAACTGCGTCTCATGGCACATTGTTCGGGCGACCCGCACATGATTGACGCATTCCTTAACGGACAGGACATTCATGCAGCCACCGCAGCAAAGATCTTTCGTGTTCCCATCGAACAGGTAACCAAGGAACAGCGACGCCGTGCCAAAACCGCCAACTTCGGCATCATCTATGGCATTTCGGCTTTTGGCTTGAGCCAGCAGTTAGACTGTCCCAGACAAGAGGCGCAGCAACTGATTAACGACTATTTTGCCGCGTTCCCCAAAGTGAAAGACTATATAGAGCAACAGAAGGATTTTGCCCGTCGGCACGGCTATGTGGAGACTTTGTTTGGTCGCAAACGCTACCTGCCGGACATATTGAGCCACAACGGCACGGTGCGCTCGTTTGCCGAGCGTAATGCCGTCAATGCTCCCATCCAGGGCACTGCGGCAGATATTATCAAGATGGCGATGGTCAGCATACACCGTCGCTTGGCACAGGAGGTGCTGCCCGCACGAGGAAAGGATGCCAAGAACGACCTGATGATCATGCAGGTGCATGACGAACTCAACTTCAATGTCCCTTGTGACGAAATCAACCAAGTCCGTCAAATCGTGGTGGACGAGATGCAGAACATAGTCCACCTAAGCGTGCCGCTCATAGCCGAAGCAGGCGTAGGCACCAACTGGTTAGAGGCTCATTGACTATAGACTCAAAGATTGTTAGTTATGGAACATGCTGTTTTAATAGGACTGATTACACCTTCGCAACCTGAAGAGCGTACGCGCGAATACCTCGACGAACTGGCTTTTCTGGCAGACACACGCGATATTGTGCCCGTTCGCCGTTTGGTGCAACGAGCCGAAAAACCCGACACCAATACCTATGTCGGTAGCGGCAAAATACAAGAGATACGGCAATGGATAGTGGAACAACAACAGACTTCCGATTCGGTCATTGACCTTGCTATTTTCGATGACGAGTTGTCGCCTCGCCAGATACGCAATATTGAGCAGGCGCTCAATCCTCCTCATTCGTCCAAAGACAATGATAAGAAAGAGTTCCATCCCATTCGGGTGATGGATCGCACCCTGCTCATTCTGGAGATTTTCTTGCAGCGCGCCCAGACCAGTTATGCCAAGACCCAGGTCGAACTGGCGCACTTGCAGTATATGTTGCCCCGTCTGACCCGTATGTGGAGCCACTTGGATCGTCAGCGCGGTGGCGGTGGCACCAACCGTGGTACGGGCGAGACCCAGATTGAGGCAGACCGCCGTATTATCGGCTCACGAATAGCCTTGTTGAAGGACGAACTCAAACGCATCGACCGACAGATGGCTACCCAACGACAGAATCGAGGGAAGATGGTGCGAGTGGCACTTGTCGGATATACCAATGTGGGCAAGTCCACCCTTATGAACCTGCTCAGCAAGAGTGAGGTGTTTGCCGAGAACAAGCTGTTTGCCACGCTCGACACGACCGTGCGCAAGGTGACCATAGACAACCTGCCTTTCCTTTTGAGCGACACGGTGGGCTTTATCCGCAAACTGCCCCACCACCTGATTGAGTCATTCAAGTCCACTTTGGACGAGGTGCGCGAAGCTGATTTGCTGGTGCATGTGGTGGACATAGCCCATCCCAATTTTGAAGAACAGTACGAGGTGGTGCAGCAGACCATTCAGGAATTGCTCAAGACACGCACCATCCCCTCTATCGTGGTTTTCAACAAGATTGACGCATTCACCTACACACCCAAGGCAGAGGACGACCTCACTCCCGTCACACGCGAGAACATGAGCCTTGACGACCTGCAGCGTACATGGATGGCGCGGCTGCAAGACGATTGCATCTTCATCTCGGCTGCACAAAAACAAAACATAGATGCCCTTCGGCGCTTGCTCTACGAGCGCGTTAAAGCCATCCATGTTCAGCGTTATCCTTACAACGATTTTCTCTTCCCAGACCTGTTACCACAAGGCTAATGCCGCATTCTCTTTGCGGGTCATCTCTTGGCGGGTGTCAGGTGTCTTGTCTTCCTGACCGGTCAGGTGCAACACGCCGTGTATGAGTATGCGGCGCAACTCTTCTTCTTCGTCTATACCCATTGAACGGGCATTTTCCTTCACCATGTCAGTGGATACAAAAATATCGCCCGACAAGGTGGTCGGAGTGGAGTAGGAGAAGGTGATGATGTCCGTATAGTAGTCATGCCCGAGGAACTGGCGATTGACAGCCAACTCTTGCTCATCGTCACAGAGCACATAGTGGATATTACCCACCGAATAGCCGTAGCCGGCCGCCACGCGCCTTATCCATCGTTCCAAACGGCTGCGTTCTTCTGTTACCAGACGGGGCAACGACTCCTGACTCTCAAAATCAATCATACGCTTTTTTACTTTGTTTGTATGCCGCAAAGGTAGCTTAAACGCGCAAATTGACACAAAAAGGCTTGGTTTTTGACGAAAAATGTTGAAAAATGCTGCATGATGTTGTGGCTATGTTGCTTATTGATTACTTTTGCCGCGTATAATCGGCTCACTATGGCTTGTCGTTTCCGTTTGATGTTTGTTGTTGCAGCATTCGTTGCCGCTGTTGTGCCGTCCGTATCCTTGCGGGGGCAGTGTTTTGATATGACATCGTTGGATGCCCCCGGAGTAACCTGCAAGGTTGCTAATCACGAGTGGGAATACCAATACACTGATAATGTTGGAAGTACAATTGGTGTTTTTACGTGGGTGACTTATAATAATACCTACGAGGACTATGGTCTGACGGGCTATAATAATAGTTATAGAGTTAATAATGT
>CAMOHN010000005.1 GCA_946615455.1 uncultured Bacteroidales bacterium | reverse complement strand
AATCGGATTTCGCCGGTTAGGTCGCTGCTGATGGTGAGGAAGTATAGCGAGTCGATGAGGACGGCTACCCCTGCCATTTGGTCACCTACATAAACGTTCAGGGTCATATCGGTACGCTGGTGTCCTTGCGGGTCTTTGACTTGGGCAATGAGGGTCATATTGGTTTCTCCTTTCCCTCGGAAAACCGGTGCCTGAACCGGAGTCGCCGGTGAGCCGGATGGGCGGTTATAGAACCGGACTACCACATTTCCTTCGCCCAAGCGGCGGAAGAAGTATCCTTCGCCGGGTTGGAGGGCAGTGAGGTTGCCTTCCCAACGTTTGTTGTCGGAGAAGTAAGCAAATCGGTCGTGCGACTTGACCATATCTCCTACAGAGGCGTTGTCGTAATAGTCAGCCAGAGCCTCGGAAAGCGGCGTGGTTTCGGAGAAGAGACAGGGTAGCGGACTCCATTGTCCGTTGCCTCGAAGTGTGATGCGCATTGAATCTTTGGGCAGTGCGTCTCCGCTGACGCGAATGGTGTTGCTTTGTGCAGAGTAAATCATGTGTGAATAGACATATCGGAAGTGGTAGAGTGAGCCGACGAATTGTCCGATAGAGTCGCTATAGACGCAGAAATTGCGTGTAACCGGGTTCTTGATTAGGTCGCCTTCTATCCAAGGGTTGGAGGCAGTCATGACATTGTTGATAACTCCGGTTGGATTGGCATAGACTCCTATGTTGAACGAAGTCCAGTTCCAGCCGGGTTGCAGGGTTATGTTCTGCACTTCGCTACCGCCTGTTGTGAAGATGACCGGCTGTTCGTTGCCGCACCCATAGACCGCACCATGTGCGAAGGTAATGTCAGCGGATGGGATGAGGGTTAGCGTTTTGCCTGTAGAAGCCTGCCAGAGAAGGAAACGAACGGGTCTCTTGTTCATCAGCTCGTTACCATAGACGGTGAGGTAGATGCGCGAGCGGTTGGTGAGGTTGTCGAAATCGATATTGGTCATACCGACACACTCGTTTCTGCAAAGGGCTATGACCTTATCGTTGGGGTTGGTGAGAATCTCGCCGTCTATCTGTACTTGTCCGCAAACAGACATGTTGAGCGGATAGTTGGTAGCCGTAGGTTCGGTCCACGGGAATTGTGCTTTTACCTCGAAGTTGACACGGAGCGGTTCGGAGAGTCCGTTCTCGTCGGTGAGATAAACGATGTCGCTATATGTACCGACGGGCAATGAAAAGTCGAAGTAGAAGCGCACTTGTTTGTATTCGGTGGGTTCTACTGAACCGTTGGTTTGGTTCACGGTGAGCCATGCGGGCAGCGATTCGATGGTGAATTGGTGGCGTCGTCCGCTGTGGTTGGTGAACGAGATGTCGAGGTAGTTGATGTCGTAGTACATGTTGTTGTACTCGTGGAAAAACTCTACTTGTCGAAAGTCCCATTTGAGTGCATTTCGGTCCACGAAAGCGGTCCACATGACCGGTGAAGCCATGGGGTTGCCGTTGAGGTCTTCGACATCGCGAACGGTGATGTAGAGTGTCTGTTTGTTGATTTCACGGTCTGCCATCTTGAGGTTGATGAGCAGTTCGTCTTGGTTGAAAGCCCAGTCGAAGTTGAGACGTGAAAGCAACCCGAAGCCCGTTACGGGTGCGTAAACGGATTTGTCGGCAAGGTCAGCCAATATGGACTGATTGCTTTCGATTAGCAAGGGGACTTGCTTTTCGATGATGTCGCCATTGGTGTCGCGGAATTGTCGTTGGTCATTGGCAGAGAAGACGAGTTCGAGTATGCCGTTGGCGTTTAGTTGTTGTTCTTCGAAGGGCAGGTAAGCCATCAATCCCATTTCGTCGCCTGCAGGGGTACGGTTGCCATAGTCTTCAATGAGTGTTTTGGGTAGTGCTTGCTCAAAAACTACGAATTCGTCGATGTTGCCTTCAAATCCGTCGCCTCCGAAGAACATGTTGCCCGTCATGCCGGTCATTTGTGTTGCGGGATAGGATGCCATCAGTTTGCCATCGACATAAACGGCCGTGTTGTTGTAGGTATGGTTGATGGAAAGCACCAGGTGATGCCAGTCGTCTGTTCCCACCGAGCCTAAGGAATAGATTGTGCTGTCGTTGAGCAGCCATTGGAGTTGGGAGTGGGCAAGTCTAAAGCGTTTGTCGCCAGCCGAGAAGATGGTGCCGTCGGTACTTGTGTTGCGGAACCAGAGCATATAGGTGGCATCATAAACGGCCGAGCGTGCGAGCAGGTTCTTGGCGAGTGTTACTTGGTCGTTGGCTTTGAGGGCAAGTGAAATGCCTTTAGGAAGGTTCCACGAAGTGCCTTGTAGTGTTAGTGTGGCACCGGACGCTTTGTCGGTAACCGTGTTGCCGGTGGATTCGTTCATGGGGTAGTAAGCCACCAATTCTTGTTCATAGCCCGTTAAATAGCGCATGTGTGTAGCGGCTATTTCTTTTTGCGAGAGCGGTTTGGTCCATAGTCTCACTTCGAGCATATTGCCGTTGAACCCTCGTCCGAAGACAAACGGTGCGGACAATGTGTAGGGTATGTCGGGCACGGATGGTGCGTCAGGATCGGTGATGTCCAAAGTGCCGGCATAGAAATGCAGGGTGTTGTTGGCATAGTTGTAACTGAGTACAACGCGGGTGAAGTCGAGCATTTGTTCGGGCATGGGTCGGGAGAAAATCATGTAGGTTCCCAACTGCAGATACAGCCGGTTGTCGGCAGACTTGCCGAACACTACTCCTGTGCGGTCAAAGCCGTGTTCGAAGAAGACGGCTTCGTCATCGGGGGAGGTAGGTTTGACTACCATGTCAATCGAGTAGGAACGCTCTTCGAGGCTTCGGCTAACCTGTGTGGCGGCATAGGAGCCGGGTGTGCCATCGAAGTGCAACGAGGCGTTGGTGGTGATGCCCGTTTGGTTGGTATAGCCGATGAGTTGGAAGTTGTTGTCCTCGTCAAGGTAGTTTCCGGCGATGGGTTCGTTGAAGCGAAGTTTTAAGTTATCTCCCACACCGAGAATGGCGTTGACCGGTTCAGGTTCGCCAAAGACGCGTGGCGGGCGCGTATCTTTTGTTCCGCTGATGACGGGTGAGGCTTTGGTTACAAAGCCTGATCCGTATCGACAGAAACTAACGGCGCGAAGATCGTATTTTTGTTCCATCGGGTCTCGTTCTCCATAGAAACGGAACGGAACGATACGCCCATTGCGTATCATGGCCTTGTTGCCTGTAGCAAGGCGGTAGAGCGAGTCGGAGGCGTAGAATGAGCATTGGTTGACCCACATATCTTCAGACTGTGTGGAGAGTTTGTATTGGAACTCAATATGGTCGAAGTTCTTGTGGTTGATGTCGAAGTCGGTGATGTCAATAGGTATATAGTAGCCGATGGAGTCTTTGGCAGATAGTGTGTTCATGATCCAGTTCTGACGTGGCGAGGCTATATTGACCTCCGACGAGACGGGCAGAAAATGTACCGAGAGGTTCATTCTCGTGATGGTCTTCATACAGTCGGAAGCATAGAGCAGGAGCGAGAGGTTGTTGTAATCATCAACAGTACCGCGTGCCACTTCCACGGTCTTTATCAGCGGTCTGCCGGGCACAATCCAATAACTGATGCCTTGTGTGAGCGGCATGCCATCCACGGTAACAACGGCACCATAGGGGTTGGACTCGCCGTCAAGCATCAGGGTGAGCGCATGACCATCGTTAGCCACACCCGTGTCCACCTCCGAATTGTTCATCAGCTGCACGAGGAAGGTGGCTTTGTTCTGAGGTTGGACATTGGCTATTTCGTAGGTGTTGGCCGTCATTTCGGGTTTCACTATTTTTTGAGTGGCGTTACCGATGAGCGTACCTTTGTTGTAGAGTAGGGTGCGTTCTTCGTTTTCGGGCGGGCAGAAGGTGGCACCTGCATCGGTGTAGAAGACATAACTGCCGTATAAAGCGTCTTCGTTGTCAGGCAGGTTATTCAACTGTTCGCGTATGATAGAGGACGTGTCTGCCCATGCTTGGTATGGTACGCGGTAGGCTGACACGGTGATATCGCCATCGGGGTCGGATACGATATTGAAACCTGCCGACTTGCGGATGGTCTTTACATCTGTGGTGCGACGGTCGGTATTGAAGGTAAAGAGCGGTTGGATCGACATACTGAATTTGGATGTGTTGGTAACCGTTCCCAACTCTTGTGGGCTCTTCTGTTCCATACCATCGCCTGCCGCATTGACTTCGTCGGTTTGGAAGTTTTTGAGGGCTTCAGCCGCGCTCATACCGAAGGTGCCATTGGAGTTGGCGGTTCCGAAGAAGTCTTTGAGGTTGGTGGCCAAAGTTTGTGCCAGCGAGTTGCCGACATTGGCAGCCGTTTTTTCGGCGGTAACAGCCAGTTGAATTAAGTCGCCGCCTTGGGGCAGTTCGTTGTAATTGGACGAAGCGGTATATTGGTCGGTGTGGCTGACCGTAGCACCGTATGAGACGCTGTATGTGCCCACTTTTTGACCGGTGGTACCTATTGCCGCCACTTTTTCTTTTTCGTTCTGATATAGTATAGTGGTCCAGTCGGCAAAGATGTGGTTGAGTGCAGCCACGCGGTCGGTATAGACTTTGTCGTCATTGGGTTTGATCATCTCATAATAACTATGTGGCAACGAGTCGCGTAGTGTTACTTCACCTTCGGGATGATACCAATAGACCTCTTCGCCTCGGCTGTCGGCTGCTGCTTGTGCTTCTTCACGGCTGTTGAAGTGCATGAGCAGGCTCTGCCGCTCCATGGCTATTTCGGGAAGGAGTGTGTTGAGAATATAATGCTGAGAGTAGGCAAAACTGTTACTGAGCGTGGAGCCAAGCACAACTTTCTGACCGGTAACGAGGTAGTAACTGTTGCCGTCGGCATCAGTGCCTTGTGCGATGAGGCGCATAGCACCGGCATTGAAAGCTGGTTGGCGAGCTTGATAGAGACTGTCGCTGATTATGCTGATTGTCTTTGCTTTACCTGCTATTTGGCTGATGGTCGTACCGAAGAATACATCTGCCATTGCGCCTACACCCTTGGATGTGGATGATGACGAGGTGGTGATGCGCTCGGTGGTGGTGATGGAGTAGTCGTATTGATGTCCCCAAGAGAACTTGTGCGAAACGGGAATGGGTAGGGTCAGTTGTTTGGAGGTGGTGAAGTTGGAGCCGGTGTAAGAGCCAACCCCGGCCGGGGCTGCCACCACACCGATGTCTGATGACACATTCAGTCCGAATTTGAGTTCGGCATAGAGTCCCACCTCCCAGTCGTAACTGTCTTTGTAGGAGTAGTTGTAGGTGCTACCTTGTTCAACCCATGCGGACGAGCCTGCTCCTCCCGGGTCACGGATGATGTCGAGCAGTACGACGCGGGCATCGGTCATACGCAGGTCTTGTTGCTGTATCACCGTTCCGGTCACGAAGCCCCGGAAAGCCTCCGCTTCTACTATATTGCCTTCCTGCTCCAAGGCGATGCTGACTGGTCGGAGGGCGTTCATGCCTATGTTGTTGACATCCACTTGGTCCACCATGAGCCATATTGCGCTGTTGCGGCCTTGTTCATTGAGACTGTAGGTCTGACTGCCGGTGGCGCTATGCATTCCGTTGTGAATCATTACGCTACCACCGCGCAGCGGTACACGGTCAAGCACGCCTGCCTGGCGGTCGTTGTTGTAGTAGTAATCTTCGTAGGCACTTGCGACAAATTGATATTTCCTGCCGCCGATAAAGAGCGGATAATCCAATAGATAGTTGACCGTGCCATCGGTTTGGGTTTCATACAGATTCACATGGTTCGTTTGCGAGGGGTCAATATGGCAGACTTCAATACTCGGTTCGCCCAAACCATCTCGTTCCAAACCATAGATCATTTGCTTGAGACTGATCTGCATAGGCGTATGGTAAATGCGGTCATAGACAGCGTTGTAGTGTACTGAATCGCCGTTGAGTGTGTCGGTTATGAAGATCATTGGGGCTTGTGTCAGGTCGAAGGTTTCGGAGCCTTGTCCGGAAGCAAAGAGAGAGGCATAGCCGGTGGCAGTGGCTTGTATGACCTTGTATTTGACAGGGAATAGGTCAACCGCATACTCGCCCGTTTCGGGGTCAGGATGAATGGTGATGCGCTTTTTTTCGAATAGTGTGCGGGTGGTTCCTACGATGGTACTATCAGACGAGTTGGGTTGGTACACTATATGATTGGTTGTTTGTAGGATGGTGTCGCGGCTGAGGTCATGAGGGTCATGTACTAGTTGGGCGGTGTTGTCACCTTCGAGTTGCAGCACGAGTTGTACATTGTCGCCGAGGTTGTTTTTTCCCGAACCTAAGCCGTGAGGCAGGTCGCGTTGGTCGTTACCGCCAGCTACGCGTCCTACCAGCCGCACTTTGGTCATGTCGTAGAAGCGCACGCCGTCCTGTGGTTGTGTGAGTGCGAACTCTTCGTTGTCGCTTTCCATGCGCAGAATACCATTGCCTTCAAACACATGCCCTGGCTTGAAGACTTGCAGGCGACAGGGCTGATGCAGCGGCAGCACCAACTCAAAGTTGCCGTCAATGCCGCTTGTGAGCGGTGTGTTGCCTCGCCGCACTGTGTCACCGTTGAGCAGGAACATGGCACCGGATACGGGAATGGTACTCGTTTGGTAGAGCACGCGACCGGTAAGACGAGTCGAAGAGGCATTGACAAAGTCTATGCCCGATGCCACTGCTTCGTAGGGGGAAAGACTGACGGATGCCGTACCGGCTGACGTGTTGTTGAAAGAGAAGATACCGTATTGATGAGAGGGGATGATACTATAGGTAGTTGTGTTTCCTACCGAATGACAATCCACATCCGATGTTTTATCCATTCGCGGCTGGAAATGCCCGACGCGTTGAAACATATTGAGGTAACTGGCAGCATTGTAGCAGTTAAGTACACTATTACCCTGCAAAGTGAATGAGAAAATCAAGTCCTCTGCCACATTGCCTGATTCGGTTATCTTCACATCGAACACTGTGCCGGCAGGATACGAATAGATGCCCCTCATACTTGACCAGTCGCGCAGCAGGTTGCCGTTGGCATCGTGAACACGAATAAGGGTATAAGGTTCAGGGTCCGCGCTATAGACGGTGTGCGTATATTTGATTTCCACTTTCGGATCGTCGCACTCAACGGCCTCATAGTTAAGGCTATCGAACTTATAAACTCCACTTGCATCGGTGGTTATGGTGCGTAAGATATTGCCGTCAGCGTCTTGCAGTGCCACCGCGACACCTGCCATGCCGGTGTTGTCGGGCATACGAATCGTGCCGCTTATCTCGCCGTAAGGGGTGCGCCATCCTTCTTGTGTGGCTGCATTGATCGTCGTTCTGCCGTTGCAGGCATAATGTGCTTCCACCGTATATTCGTAGTGCATATCGGGTAGGGCACTGCGGTCAAAATAGTTGGATTCGGTGGTAACGATCAGTGTATCAGCGGCAGCAGTCGAGTTCTTCTCCTTGCGCAAGAGGACGAAGCTATCGAAATTGTTATTGCTTGCCTCCCAGCGAATGAGCACTCCGTTTTTCATCTGTGTGGCAGCATCGCCTTGGGAAGCGGTAAGATGTTGGATATATGCTCCTTCGTCGAAATACAAGTCCGGTCCGCTCAGGTGGATAGGTTGCAGTGACATGGAGTCCTGCACATGCAGGTCAGAGCGCGATTGGTCGATGCGGACGGAATACTTATAATGCGCACATGCTTTGTCAGCCACATCGGTATAGGTGGCTATCCATGAACCGTCCGACTGCCGACGAATACTGTCTTGCGGGATGATTAGGTCTATACTCTGTCCCGTTTCTTCGATGGTGCTGGTGAGTACCAACTGTGCGGTACGATCCCACATACAGCGGCCATAATCGCCCTGCTCGAAGTTAACCTTGAACAGATTGTACATGCTGTCTAACAGCTGCTCTTTTACCTTTCCGTACACGAACGGCTCCACATCCGAACCTTCGGGAGTATAGTTTGACCCGTCATAAGAGGCGGATTTGACATCGGTAATGTAGTAATAGTAGGTCTTGCCATTCTGATAATAGGGGTACTTGGAAGAGTAAGCATAGTCGTATTGGAAATAAATCCGTGTATCGCTGTTAATGGTGAAGGAGTAATTGTATATGCTATAGTAATCTGTTTTTACGCGTACCACCGAACCTTTGGGTACTACATAATGTTTTTTGTTGTCAATGTCTTCATTGCGGACATTGACAACCTCATGCCCTTTAGGGTCGATGATGGTGAGTGTGGTGTTGGTTTCGTTGTTGTAGTAATCTATAAAAAGAACAACCATGTCATTGGTGCGCACATTGGAATAGGACAACTCAAAGACCTCCTTATCGGGTATTTTCACTTCCACTTCGCTGTTTTCTAACTTGAATCGGAAATTCACTTTGCGGTTGTGGGCAAAATCGTTGTCCAGTTTGTAGTTGTCTTGTGTTTGTGCCAACGGAGCGAGGAAATTATGTTTTGACAAACTTTCTTTTTTGGCAAAATCATGTTCCCACCCCCATACCGATGATGAAGCGCGACGGATACGATAATAAACGGGTACCGAAGGCAGCCGCATGTGGTTGGTATAGATGGTTACGTCCGTCAGAAAAAGGAGGTTGCCATTCTCATCATTCAGACTGTATTTATCTGTTTTATAGGAAGAATGCAATCCAATCGTATCGCTCTGAATGGTTGCATTACCTGTCCATGTATCGCGGTTGTTGTCGATGTAGGTATAATTTGTCTTTTCAGCATTTCGGCTCATCTGGATGACATCGAGGGTTTGTGCGTCGCTGAAATCAGGCTGTAACGCGCGCTGAATCTCAAAGAAGTCGCCGTCCACCAAGTCTCTCAGTCCCGGGTTCTTGACCGACCACCGGAGTATCGTATAGCCTGTATATGTGCCGGTGCTGTCTTTTTGTTCAGCGCAGGTGAAGTCGTATATACGGTGATAGGGTGGTATGTCCACTGCCACCGAGGTCTTTGTAGTACTCATTTTTGAATCACCTGTACCGTATTCCATATTGAAGGTGGCTTTAAACTGCTCTTGTACGGTGTCGGTGGTCATCACATAGATGGTGCCGCCGCGGTCTGTGGTGCTGACCGGCGTATTGTCCAATGTGGTGGTATAACTGATCGGGTCATTGAACACCATATAGGGTACAGCGGCATAGCCGTAGCCGGTCGGACCGCCCTCGTTCACCTGATAGATATAGGGTGTGTAGAGCTGCGGGGTCATGATGTTGGTGTTGTAACTGAAAGTGCCGTAACTCGGTGGCGAGCAAGTCATTGCGTTTCCGTCGGTATAACTGCGGCGGAATCTGGATACGATATTCACCACGAATGTCTTTTTGTCGAGCGACTCCGGCGGATACCAATCGAACTCTAAGAAAGTAACTTGCGGGCAGTCGTCGTGCGATTTTTGGGTAACATATAGCTTTTCTGACCAGTTGCCCACATTCTTTACACGGTAGTTGACGCCGTTAGCCATTGAAGTAACGATGATCACACCTTGGTCGGCAATAGGCCAGAGATAGGCTGTTCCTTTCGAACTGTTTTTGTTTTCGTTTTCGTCGTACTTGTCTGTTTTATACCATGCTATTTTTGTCTCGCTGCCGCCTTCGGGGGTATAACTGACATAACTATCGCCGTAGGCGTAGTAGTCGTAACTCTTACCATACGCCCAAACGGGTATGACGAAATGGATTCGGTCAGCGCCGTTGGCGTAGGCATTATAGTGCTTTTCCTTTTCCAAATAGTCGTTGTCTTTTGCCGCTTGCGACAAAAGACAGCCAAGCAGTACAAACAAGGCAACAACCCACTTACCTGCTATACGGGTGGGCGTTATAATATGATGATTCATAGTGGTATGATTGGTTTACGGATTATCTTTGTTCTGTCCACTGGTAGCAGCCGGCGTCGATGGGTTCGGTGCGAGGTGTGCCCAAGCGGTCGGTTGGGTAAGGGGAAGTGTATTCGGGGCGGGCTATGCCTCTGGCCTTGGAGACACTGTCCGGACGGAAGTCATAGTCCTTATACTCTTTATACAGGTAATGAATATTACGAAAAACGGTGTCCTCCTCTTGGGCATAGACATTGTCGTGACACCAAGGGAAGGGCAGCGTGTCCATGGCAAGGTAATTGCCTGCCAACTCGCCGGTGTAGTGTTCGGGCAAGGGTGTGGCAACCACGAGGTTGTTGGTGCGGGATCCTGCCACAATGCAGTTATACATCTTTACCTCGGTTGGGGCATCGTATTTGTTGAGCAGATTGAGAAAGACGGCTGCCACATCCTCTCGACCGGTGGTGTGGATATTGACGGTTGTGTATGGGTAGCCGAAATAAGAGGCAATGGTGTTGTGTGTGAGTTGGTGCTTGCCTCCGGAGATGAACAGGCAATACGAGGCGCAGTTGCTGATTTGAGTGTTCCATACCACAGCATCCGTATTGCGTAGCACCACACCATAGAGCGCATGGTTGTGAATGAGCGAATTGGACAATACCACCTGCCGCCGTCTGTCGGGAGCGTCCGACCATACATACAGCCCGATATTGCCGTTGCGTATCTCCACATAGTTGATTGTATCGAGGTGGGCGGCATGGGTTGTATCGTTGATGTACCAGCCTTCCCATTGTCCCGATGCCATCCGATAGGGTACATGCTCAAAAAGCCGGTCCATACGGTCGGAGGTGATGCGTATGGGGTGCTCCAAAGTTCCACGGGCACGCACATCGCCCATTGAGTTGAGTACTGCGCCGCTGTGCATATAGAGTGTTGCACCGGCATCCATGCGCGTTGTGCCTGTGATGGTCAGTGTGTCGAAGATGAGGTATGGACGGTTGGAAGTGAAGTGATAATCGGTGACGCGTGTATGTCGGTTGTCGTTGCGAACAAGGTGTACATCTTGTCCGCATACTTCCATTCGCAACTTCTGTTCATGGTCATTGAGTGCAAAAACGATGGAGTCGGTGATATAGACAGGAGCATCACTGTGCTGCTCTCCCACGGTGGCTCGCACGAACAGGTAGATGCTGTCGCCGCCGTTAAGCACAATGTTGTTGAGGCGGGCAGGGTCGTTCTCACCGTCCAGATTAAGGCGAAAATAGGGGGTGGAGTTGGACACACGGTCAATGCGAACGGCATGCCGGTTGCGGTTATAGACCATGACTATTTGAGTGGACGAGCCGGCAGTGGTGAACACGGTGTCAAAACGCAAGGTATCCCGCGAGAAGGTCAAACTCAATGTGGGGTCGGCACTCACTTGCTCTTCGCGGCAAGCGGTCAGTATGACCGTTGCGAGCGTCAGAAAGAGAAACAGGTAACGGCGAAACATAGGTGTTATGAAGTTATTCGAAATTGAAGGTGATGGTCAGCATCTGGTCGGTCAGGCGGCGCAAGGCACGCGTGTAGAACTCGTCCTGCTTAGGCAGGTTGACACGCTCATCGACAGGCGTGAGCATATTGGCAAAACCGATCTGGTACTTGATCTCGGGGCAGAACTTGAACCAGCCGGTGTAGATGTCGCAACCGAAGCCGAAATCAACAAAGTAGTCAATCTTCTTCTGGTAAAGCGGTCGCTCTTTCTGTCCGCCGAAGTCGTAATGGAAGCCACCACCAAAGATGAGGTAGGGGCGGTAGTTCATTTCGCGTTCGGCTGACCATTTGAGATAGAAGGGAATGGCAATAGGCAGGCTGAGTACATCGGCTTTGTTGCGGTGTGTGTCCACCGAGCCGCGTATAGGGTTGCCGCTTTCGTTCTTGTAGGTGAGGGTCTTTTGTCCAAAGTGCAGAGCCGGACAAAAGCGCAGGTTCAGATGTCGTGTCAAGCGCAGGTCGGTGATGAAGCCCACCGAGAAGCCCGGCATGAGGTTACTCACGCGCGCATGATAGACCTCGCCGTTGATGGTGTCTTGCGAGTCGGTCACACCATAACTCATCATATTGACACCTAACGAGAAACCAAAATGCACCCGTTTGTCATCGACATACGGGTTGTGCATTTGGGCATGCAAGACATTCAGACTACTTGCCAGGCATAAGACTATGAGCAACAGCTTTTTCGTAGGCATCTAATCCCATAAAAGTGGCTTGGCATACTTCGCCGACGAGGCTATGTCGGCGGAATGCTTCGCGTTGATAGATTTGGCTGAGGTGCACTTCCATGACGGGCACTTCTTGTTCGGTGAGCCATTCGACTGTGTCGCGCAGGGCGACAGAGGTGTGCGAATAGCCGCCGGCATTGAGTATAACCGTGTCATAGGGCAGTGTATGTTCCTCTTCAGACCGGGGCATTCCGGCTTCTTGCAGACGGTCGATGAGCACTCCCTCGTGGTTGGACTGGATGTAGGTGAATTCTACATCAGGGTAGTCCTGCTGCAGGTTCAACACAATCTGCTCCATACTGCGCTGACCGTAGATATGTGGCTGGCGCCTGCCCGTGAGGTTGAGGTTGGGACCATTGAGTATCAATATGCGCTGTTTCATTTGACTCCGTTGACGGCTAACAGGAACTGTTCGTTGTCGATGGTGCGTTCCATGTAGGTACGCAGTTTTTCCATGGCTTCCACGCCGTTCATGTCGCTCAGTTGCTTGCGTATGATCCACATGCGGCTCAGCACTTCGGGCGGCAGCAGCAAGTCGTCACGGCGGGTCGAGCTGGCGGGTATATCTACGGCGGGGAAGATGCGCTTGTTGCTCAACTTGCGATCCAATTGCAACTCCATGTTACCCGTACCCTTGAATTCTTCAAAGATAAGGTCGTCCATCTTGCTGCCCGTTTCGGTGAGGGCTGTGGCAATGATGGTCAGGCTGCCTCCGTTCTCTATGTTGCGGGCTGCACCGAAAAAGCGTTTAGGTTTGTGCAGTGCTTGTGCTTCCACACCGCCGCTGAGCACTTTGCCGCTGGACGGAGCCACCGTATTGTAGGCGCGTGCCAAACGCGTGATGGAGTCCAATAGAATGACCACATCGTGACCGCTCTCAACCAGTCGTTTGGCTTTCTCGTGAACGATATTAGCCACCTTGACATGGTTCTCGGCAGGTTCGTCAAAAGTGGAGGCAATAACCTCGGCATTGACCGAACGAGCCATATCCGTCACCTCCTCGGGGCGTTCGTCAATGAGTAGCACAATCATATATACCTCGGGGTGATTGTTGGCAATGGCATTGGCTATCTCTTTGAGCAGGACGGTCTTACCTGTTTTAGGCTGGGCCACAATCAGTCCGCGTTGTCCTTTGCCGATGGGGGCGAACAAGTCGATGATGCGCACGCTGAGCGGGTCGGTGCCATCGCCTTTGCACAGACGGAATTTCTCGTCAGGAAAGAGCGGGGTGAGGTTCTCAAAGGCAGTGCGCGCTTTGGCGCGTTCGGGTGCCAGACCATTGATGCGAATGACGCGATCCATGGGGAAATACTTGTCCGGGTCGCGGTTGGCACGGATGGTGCATTCCACCGTATCGCCCTGCTTGAGACCATACTGACGGATCTGCTGCTGACTGACATAGATATCGTCGGGTGAACTCAGATAGTTATAGTCTGCCGAGCGCAAGAAACCAAAACCGTCGGACGCACACTCCAAGGTACCCATGGCGACCACTTGTTCGCCAAAGTCCACGGCCTTATTATGTTGTTGCTGTTGTTGAGGTTGTTGTTGCTGAGGTTGCTGCTTGTTAGCCACAGGTTGTTGTTGAGGCGGTGTGGTAGGCAGCTGAACAGGCTGTTGTTGAGTCTGAACGGCTTGTTGTTCCACTTTGGGTTGTTCGGGCTGTTCGGCTGGTTGTGGTTCGACTGCCGCAGTTTTCTTTTTGCGTGTGTTCTTTTTGGTTGTTTTGGGTTCTTCTACAGGAGTTGGTGTCTGTTCAGGTGCCGGCTCGGCAACCAAGACTTGCTCTGGCTTGGCTGTAACCTGGGCGTTAATATCCACTTTTTGTGCATCGCGTTTCACCCGTTTGCGTTCACGGCGAGCCGTTCGCTCGGGTTTGTCGTCGGCGTGTTGCTCGGCTTGAGCGTCCAGTATGTCGTATATGAGCGTCATCGGGTCTTTGGTATGCCCAACCCGTACTTTCAGTTCGTGTGCTATGGCTTTCAGTTCGTCGAGCGTCTTTTGCTCAAGTACTTTCTTTTCGTATATCATAATGGTAAATAGAAAGAGTTGATGTTCTGATTAACGGTATTTCTTGGTTTGTTGTTTGGCTTGTTCGCGGGCAAGACGTTGCTGCTCTTGCTGCATTTTCTCAAGGCGAGCCATCAGACCGCTTTTCTTGGGTTGATTACCGCGTTTCTTAGCATTGGCTTCCATCTCAGCCAGCAGTTTCTTGTCGTCAATCGACCAGCGGAAAATCATGGTTTGCAGAATGGTGAAGCCTAATGAGAGGGTGTAGTAGTAACTCAGACCGGCAGCATAGTCGTTGAAGATGAACAGGAACATAAGCGGCATGAGGTACATCATCCACTTCATGAACTTCATATTGGGGTCTGTGCTCTGTTGCTGCATCGTGATGAAGGTATAGCCGAAGTTGGCTACGGTCATGATAAGGCAGAACAGGGACAGGTGGTCGCCCAAAAGCCAGATGGGGGTGTCCCATGTGAGGATGGCATCGTAGGTAGAGAGATCTTCTGCCCACCAGAGCGATTGTCCGCGCAGTTCGATGGCTGTGGGGAAAAACCAGAACATAGCCATCAGTACGGGGAACTGGAAGAGCATAGGCAAGCAGCCTGACATGGGCGAAACGCCTGCGCGGCTGTAAAGAGCCATAGTGGCTTGCTGACGCTCTTGCATCTTCTCGGGCGGATACTTGGCGTTGATCTCGTCAATCTGCGGCTTGAGTACACGCACCTTGGCGGACGAACGGTAGGACGCGAACACAAAGGGCAGAATGATGAGTTTGATAACCATGGTCATAAGCAATATCACAATACCGATATGCAGCCCCCAACCCATAAAGAGATCAAACATCGGGATGACCAGAATCTTGTTGATCCACGCCACAATTTTCCATCCTAAGGGAACCAATTCTTTGAGGTGCAGTTGTTGGTCTGCCGGCAGGTCTTCGTCGTAGGCTTTGAGGGTGGTGTAGTGGTTAGGTCCCAGATACCAGCGCAAGGATGTAGATTTTTGACCGGTGATGTCAAAATCAATCGAAGCTTTTGTGTTGTAGTGCTTGATATAGTGTGTATCAGGCGTTTTCGGAGTAGATTCTAATTCGGCAAAGGTGATGGGATCGTCAGCAATCAGAACCGTTGAGAAGAACTGGTCTTTGTAGCCAATCCATCGGATGCGGGCTGTTTCGCGCTGTTGGTCAGGGTTCTTTTCGCTCAGTTCTTCTATATCGCCGCCAACCAGCATATATTGCAGCCGTGCATAGCGTTCTTCGAAGGTACGACCGCGTTCCTGTTGGGGGATGAGTTGCTGCCAACGCATCTCCAACGAGTTGATGTTTTGTGCCAACACGCGTTGCATATTATGGGGCACAATATCAAAATTCACCATATAGTCATCTTCCTTCAAGGTATAGACAAAGTCCATATAAGCATCTTGGTCGTCCGTCATAAGACGCATGGTCAGGTGTTGCGCATCTTGTTGAATAGGAGTGAAATAAAGTTGGTCGGTCGAAAGTATGCGGTTGTTGGCAGTGATGATTGTGAAGGCTAATGACGACTCGTTGCCTCGGAACAGACATAGCGGATTGATGGTATCGCCATAGGCTTTGTAGTCTTTCAGCTCGGCACGCTGAATGCGTCCGCCTTTGTTAGTCAGGTGAAGACGCAGTTTGCTGTTTTCGAGCACGGTGGTCTGCTCTTCCCCTTGTGCGGCTACGGCAAAGGCTCCGAAAGTGGCAGCAATACGCTCTTGCAGAGTCTGTTGGGCTATGCTATCGGATGAGGCTTCAAGCGAATGCTGCTGGTCGGCATTCAGTTGTGTGCTAATCTGTTGTGACAGTTGTTGTGCCTTTTGTTGTTGATCCTGTACGAAACGAATGCTGTCGCTGATGCGCTGCCGCTCTGCCATCTGCTCGGGCGATGGGCGATTGAGCATCGAAAATCCTACTACTATCGCGGCTATCAACAGAAAGCCGATCCATGTGTTTTTATCCATATAAGTTGTATGTTGTTTACGGGTTATATAATCTGTTTTGTTATAGTCGTTTGTATGTGATAAACGTATATGCGAACGGGTTCTGTTCGTCGGCCTCGTGCGTCTCTTCGCTTTCTGCTACCCATTGGTTCTCGTCAATCGGGGGAAAAAAGGTGTCGGCATCGTCCCATGTATGGTGTATTCGGGTCAGATAGATACGGTCGGCATAAGGCATCATCTGTCGATAGACTTCGCCGCCTCCGATAACGAACATCTCGTGGTCAGGATTATTCTGATTATTCAGAACCGGTATATCTTCAATGTTTCTTACCACTTCTGCTCCTTCAAACAAGGCGGCATCTTGGCGGGTGAGCACTA
>CAMOHN010000004.1 GCA_946615455.1 uncultured Bacteroidales bacterium | reverse complement strand
GCTTATACCTGTAAGGATGCCATCGGTTCCTATTCGTCGTTCTCCACATGGGTATCGGCAGCCGGCAACGACCGTACGCTGGGCTTCACTCGCGATGTGACTACCTCCATGCCTGTACCGTCGGCATGCTATGACATATCTTCGGTCAGCCTGCAGGAATCGTTCTCGCCGCTTATAGGTGTGAACATGGCTATGAAGAACTCGCTGTCGGTCAAAGCCGAATACCGCAAACAGCGTAACATAACGCTCAACATCACCTCCGTACAACTGACGGAAGGTCACACCGACGAGTTTGTCGTCGGTGCCGGCTATACCATCAAAGACCTGCATTTCACTGCCAAGAGCCGCAGCGGAAAACAGCGCAAAGTAAGCAACGACCTCAAACTGAATGTGGATGTGTCCTACAAGAACATCAAGACCCTGCTACGCAAAGTAGAAGAGAACCTGACCCAAGCCTCGTCAGGCAATCGGGTGATTGGTGTGAAAGTGAGTGCAGACTATGTAGTGTCGCAGAAAGTAAGTCTGCAATTGTTCTATGACCACGAGGGCAACACTCCGCTTATCTCCAACTCCTACCCCATCCGCAGCGACAATGCCGGTGTGTCCGTCAAGTTGATGCTGACCCGCTAACCAATGATCTTCTTCCTATGCGCATAGCACTGATTGGTCCTGAGTCGTGCGGCAAGTCCACGCTGGCAGTGGCATTGGCCGAACGGCTGCACGTGTCTTGTGTGGACGAGTATGCCCGCGACTATGTGGCTCGCCTGACGCGGCCATACGGTTTTCGCGATGTGTGCGCCATTGCACACCAGCAGATCCGACAGATAGCCGCACATGACCATGCCGTGTTCGATACCGAACTCATACTGACCGAAGTATGGTTTCGCCGCAAGTGGGGGCGCTGTCCACAATGGTTGAAAAGCGCACAACAAGCCTATCCCATGGACGGCTACCTGGTGTTGGCACCCAGTCTGCCATGGGTGGCAGACCCAACGCGTGAGAATCCCGATTGTCGTGAAGAATTGTTCAGAGTCTATCTGACTCGTGTACGCCAAACAGGCATAGCCTATACGGTCATCAGCGGAACAGATGCCGCCGAGCGACTCAACCAAGCCATGGCTTTCTGCCGTGGTTTATCATAGAGAACCTATTGCCCGATCGGACGACCCAACAGGTCATAGACCCTGCCTTGCTTACGAATCTCGATGCGCCCGTCATGCAGTTGCTTGCTAACGCCTGAGGGCTCGTCATAGGACGATCTGTTGTCAGTTGGCATGGTCTTGGTCTTGTCCACAAAGCGGAAGGAGACCAGCCCATCTGATTCGGCTATATCGCAAAGCATGTAGCGGTCGAACAGCGTGAGCGAGGTGACGGTATCATTGCCCGGGAAAGGGACATCCTCGCGGTCGGCACCATACATATAGGTAGTGTAAGGTACTCGCCCTGAGGCAGTCAACAAGGTGTAGCCGATTAAGTTTTCGTTATTGGGTGTGTTGTTATACCATGCCGCAGGGTCATAGACGACCTGCCAAACGAGCAAGCCGTGCCCGGGCAGATAAGCATCCCAACCTATGTACTGCCTGTTCTCTAAATAATAGACCGTATCTTGTGTGCGCGAACCGGAAGCAGGCATTTGTCCGTCGCGTGTTACGACATACACATCGTCGTAGTCGGTCGTGAGCCGGTAGGTCTGACCATGTTCCATGACAGAGGGGGTCAGCCAACCCAGATAATACTTGTCATAGACCGAGTAATTGCAGGGAGTCCGTCCTTGATTGGTGTAACACGCATAGCCCATGATAGACCAAGCCCCGGGGGAGTAAGAACGCACCAGCGAATAGTCGCGTATGCCCTCGACGGGGTAATAGTCCGGCAGTCCCAACACATGACCAAACTCGTGGCTGAAAGTGCCTATGCCGGCACGGTCTCCGTTGGCGCGCAGACAAGACGAACAGGCATAGTCGTTCAGATACAAGCCGTCATATTGCGGCAGGCGGAAGTCTGTCTCCGAGCGGTAGTAGTATGTGGTCTGAGTGGTATAACCGTAGTAGAAATTGGACACCATGTCCCAGTTGTGCGGCCAAATGGTGTTGGCTATACGGCTGTCGGCCTCGCCATAGCCTGCATAGATGACATAGACAAAGTCGATATAGCCATCGTGATTGTTGTCATACAAGGTAAAATCCACTCCGAGCAAATCGGCTGCCGCTACAGCGTCCATCATGAAGTCCCCTGTGTTCTTGTCATATCCGTGACTGTCATTGGCTCCATAAAACGCCATATCGTGAGGCAACACGACGGGACCTATCACATCAAAGTCGGGAACATATTGTCCATTGGACTGCACACGATAATACTCGCGTGTGCTACCGGTGGCATCGTTGTAGGTATAGGCAGGTGAATTGACCAATGAGTCGAATGCCGCCGCCGTATTCTCGGGCAGGAATTGTGCATCGGTGAACTCTGCCAGAATGAGCAGTCCGCGCGGAGCCAGATTGATGTCGCCCACCGACCGCCGTTGGGACGACACCGAGCGAGGCGTTGGTGTCCCCATGCGCGATACGCGGGGACGATGCCGCATCATGGGCACATCATCGCCAAGCGTTACCACAAGAGGCTGCGCATCTAACACGGCTACAACAGTGATTATCAATAGTGTCAAATATAGTCTTTTCATAGTATTCCTCTCTTGTTGTTGGCGGCAAAGGTACTATCTCGACAGGACAACCGCAAACAGATGGATCGGGAAAGACTGTACCAAAACAAGAAAAGCACGAAAAAAGCGGGATAGTTTGCAGGTGCATACCAAACAACCTAACTTTGCGGGCTCTAATAAAAAAAGGAACGATATGAAAATAGAAAAAACCACCATAGATGGGCTATTGGTCATTGAGCCGGATGTTTTTCGCGATGCTCGCGGTTTTTTTGAGGAGACCTACAACGAGGCTCGCTACCAGGCGGCCGGCATCACGACACGCTTTGTGCAAGACAACCAGTCCATGAGCAGTTATGGTGTGGTGCGCGGACTGCATTTTCAGCGTGGACCGTGGACGCAAGCCAAACTGGTTACTTGTCTGATGGGCAGCGTATTGGATGTGGCTGTCGATTTGCGCAAGGACAGTCCTACCTTTGGTCAGTGGTTCAGTGTGGAGTTGAGCGGTGAGAACCATCGCCAGTTGTTCATCCCGCGCGGTTTTGCCCATGGTTTTTCGGTGCTGAGCGAGAAGGCATTGTTCAGTTATAAGTGCGACAACCTCTACCACAAAGAGTCGGAAGGCGGTATCCACCTGAACGATCCTGACCTGAACATCGACTGGCGCATACCTGTTCAAGACCGTATATTGAGCGAGAAGGACATGATCCATCCCCGCCTTTGTGAAACCGACATACGCCTATAAGACCCTATGAGACTCCTTATCACCGGTTGCAACGGGCAATTGGGTCGTTCGTTGCATGACCTCAGTACTGAGCACCCCGAACATAGTTATGTGTGGACCGACATTGACCGTCTTGACTTGACCGATGCCCAAGCCGTCAGCCGTGCGGTTGAGGAGGCGGATGTGGACATGATTGTCAATTGCGCTGCTTTCACCAATGTGGACGGAGCCGAAGAGCACGAAGCCGAAGCACTGCAAGCCAATGCCGATGCCGTGGCCAACCTGGCACGGACGGGCAAACCCATTGTGCATATATCCACGGACTATGTTTTTTCGGGCGAGGGCTGGCTTCCTTATCGCGAGACCGACACTCCCCGTCCCAACACAGCCTACGGACGCACCAAGTGGGAGGGCGAGAAACGCCTGATGGCACTCTCACCCGATTCGCTAATCATCCGCACCGCCTGGCTGTATTCACCCTACGGCAAGAACTTTGTCAAGACCATGCTGGCTGCCGCCGAAGCGCGTGATGAGCTGCGTGTGGTTTATGACCAAATCGGTTCACCCACTTATGCACTTGATTTGGCAAGGCTTATTTTTGCCGTCATATCCGCACCGCGTAGGCCGGCCGGCATCTATCACTTCACCAACGAGGGTGTTTGCTCGTGGTACGACTTCACCCGCGAGATTGTCCGTCAGGCACGCTGTTTGCAAGGACAAGACCGCTATGCTGCCCGCATCACACCTATCCGTTCCGAAGAATATACCTACAAGACACCGCGTCCCCATTATAGTGTGCTGGACAAAAAGAAAGTCAAAGACACCTTCGGCATAGACATCCCCTATTGGGCAGACAGCCTGAGCCATTGCCTAAGACAACTGCTTTCCGCCGGAGGCTGCTAACTTAAAAAGACCTGTTTTATGCAAGAGATACTGCATTTCCTTTCCCAGTTGAGTCTTCACAATGACCGTGAATGGTTTGAGGTTCACAAAGACGAATATACCCGTTGCCGCAAGCGCTTTGAAGCCTTCACAGCGGAGTTTTTGCAAGGCATGGCAGTCATTGATCCTGCCTTGAGCGGACTGCAGCCCAAAGACTGCATTTGGCGAATCTATCGCGATGTTCGTTTCTCCAACGACAAGCGTCCCTACAAGGAGTGGTTTGGTGTCTTTCCCGCTGCTCCTGCACCGGGCAAGCCCAAGACGGGCGGTAAGAAGTCTATGCGCGGCGGCTACTATGTGCACCTGCAACCGGGTAACTGCATGTTTGCCGGCGGCATCTGGGGACCGACTCCCGAACTGCTCAAAGCCCTGCGCGAAGAGATCTTTGCCAACTACGACGAGGTGGAAGCCATCATGCAGTCCCCCCAGTGGCGACGCTACTTTGGAGACTTTGACACCGAATGGATGCTAAAGAAAGTGCCTCAAGGCTTTGACAAAGACTTTGTGCATGCCGACTGGCTGAAACGCAAGGCCTACACTTTCTCCACCCCGCTGACTGACGAGCAGGTCTGTGCTCCCGACTTTGTAGAGCATGTATTGGACATTGCCCGTGCCGCTAAACCGATGAACGATTTTCTGAATTACACCTTTGAAGAATACGGAGAGTTTCCTTCCCATGACCGCTAACTCAAGTTCGATGCGCCTGTTGGCGAAAGAGACCGCCATCTACGGACTGTCGTCCATTGTGGGCAAGTTCCTCAACTGGCTGTTGGTGCCGCTCTATACTTATGTCCTTGCCCGTGAGGCGGACTATGGCATCGTGACCAACCTCTATGCATGGACAGCTCTTTTGCTGGTCATTCTGACCTATGGCATGGAAACCGGTTTCTTCCGCTTTGCCAACAAGGAAGGCGAAGACCCGCTGCTTGTCTATCGCACCGCTATGGCGAGTGTGGGCACCACCTCACTGCTCTTTGCCGTTGTATGTTGTCTGTTTGCACAACCCATAGCCACCATGCTGGGCTATGCCGACCATAGTGAATTCATCGCCCTGCTGGCAGTGGTGGTTGCCATGGACGCTTTTGCTTCCATTCCGTTTGCCTATCTTCGCTATGCCAAGCGCCCTCTGCGCTTTGCTGCGCTCAAACTGCTGTTCGTCGGCCTGAACATTGTGCTCAATATCTTCTTCCTGGTGCTCTGTCCTCTGTGGCAGGACAGTCCGTTGATTGGTTCATGGTGGCATGCGGACTATGGTGTGAGTTATGTGTTTGTTGCCAACATTCTTGCCACAGGCATCCAGACGCTCTGCCTCACGCCGAATATCATAGAAGGTTTTCGCTCGACAGACAAGGGTATCTCTCTTGTCCTGCTTAAGCAGATGCTACACTACTCGCTTCCGCTATTGGTTCTGGGTGTGTGCGGCATCATGAACCAGACCTTGGACCGCATTCTGTTTCCCTTCCTCTACACGGGTGACGATGCGCAAGCGCAGTTGGGTGTCTATGGAGCCTGCTTCAAGGTAGCCATGGTGATGATGATGTTCACCCAAGCCTTCCGCTATGCCTACGAGCCGTTCGTCTTTTCCAAGCACAAGGACAAGCAGTCGGTCGAAGCCTATGCCGATGCCATGAAGTACTACATCATCTTCTCCTACCTTATCCTATTGGGCATGGTGTTCTATTTGGATATTCTGAAATTCATCATTGCCCCGTCTTATTGGAGCGGATTGAAGGTGGTGCCCATTGTGCTGTGGACCTATGTGTTTCAAGGAGTCTATTTCAACCTCTCGTTTTGGTATAAACTGACCGACCAAACCCGATATGGAGCCTACTTCTCGCTGTTGGGTGTAATCATCACCTTTACTTTGCAGGTGTGGTTGGTACCCCACTACGGGTATATGGCTTCGGCGCTGAGTTCGACCGTGTGCTTTTTGTGCTTGATGTTGCTGTCCTACGGCATCGGACAAAAGCACCTTGCCGTGCCCTATGATCTGAAGCGCATCGGGCTATATACCCTGTTGGTTGTCGCTATGCTTGCCGCCTACTATGTAACACGCCGTTTGTCGGGCAGTGTTGCCCTGTCAATGGCAGTGGGTACACTGCTGCTAATGGGCTATATAGCGGTGCTGATACGCCTTGACTTTCCGCTGAGCGGTTTGCCGGTTGTGGGTAAGTACTTCAAACGATAAAATCAGCACTTTGTACGTTTTTTCTTGTTCAAACGGCAAAAAGTTGCCACTTTTGCGGGCTTAAACCTTTATAATACTATGTTTTCAGGAATTGTAGAACAAATGGCGCAAGTTGTGCGCATAGACAAAGAGCAGGGCAATAAACATTTCACTCTGCTCAATCCGTTCCCTGCCACCATGGGTATAGACCAGAGCATTGCCCACAACGGTGTGTGCTTGACTGTGGTTAAGAATGAGGGCAACCTCTACACCGTGACAGCCATGCAGGAGACGCTTCGCCTGACCAATCTGGATCTGCTCAAAGTGGGCGATCGCGTCAATGTAGAGCGAGCCATGTCGATGGAGAAACTGTTGGACGGACACATCGTGCAAGGACATGTGGACCAGATGGCCAAGTGCATTGAAGTCAGAGAGACCGATGGCAGCTGGTACTACCGTTTTGAATATGACAGCAGCGAGGAAATGATTCGTCGTGGTTATTTCTGCGTGGACAAAGGCTCGGTGTGCATCAATGGTGTGAGCCTGACAGTATGCGACCCCGATGTGAAAGACGGCAAAGGCTATGTGAGCGTGTGCATCATACCTTACACCTACGAGGTGACCAATTTTCAAGACATACGCGTGGGTACCATGGTCAACATTGAGTTTGACATCATTGGCAAGTATCTGGCGCGTATGACCAATCTGTTACAAAAATAATTCATCATATAACCCGAACAACAACATGGATCAAATCAGTTATCAATTAGGTTTGCAGGTCGCACAAGTGCTGCAACAATACGGTTTGGCGAGCTTGGACTATGATGCCTTCCGCCAAGGTGTGGAGAAAGGTCTGACTGCCGGTCAACAAGCCAAGGAGGACGGTGAGAAATTCCTGAAAGCCAACGCGCAACGCGCCGAGGTGAAGACCACTCCGTCAGGTCTGCAATATGAGGTCATCGAAGCCACGCTGGGTCAGAAGCCCAAAGCCACCGACAAGGTAAAGGTGCACTATGAGGGCACACTGATTGACGGTACGGTGTTCGACAGCAGTTACAAGCGCGGCGAACCCATCACTTTTGGCTTGAATCAAGTCATCAAGGGCTGGACTGAAGGGTTGCAACTCATGTCCATCGGCTCGAAATACAAGCTCTATATCCCTTACCAACTGGCATACGGTGAACAGGGTGCAGGCGGCAGTATTCCACCCTATGCTGCTCTGATCTTCACCGTCGAGTTGCTTGGCATTGAATAAACAAAACACTATACCAAAATACACTAACACATGAAAAAACTTAGTATCATTCTTTTGGCCGCCATGGCGCTGACAGCCTGCGGCAAGAATTATCCTGCCAAGGATGTTGTGCTGAACGACATGCAGGACTCGGTCAACTACGCTCTTGGTTTTGTCAACGGAGCCATGATTCGCATGCAACAGATGCAAAGCGACAGCAGCGATGCCATCGTCAACGAGTTTGTGAATGCACTCGAACGCGGCTATAATGGTGAGGTGGAAGAATTGGAAGAGCCGGCTATGATAGGTCGCAGTATCGGCGAATCGATTCGCTCGTACGAAAAATCGGGTCTGGCTGACAACAAGGCTTGGACACTGAACGAGAAAGTGATGTTGCAAGCCTTCATCAATGGTTTAGAAGGCGATACCACCGTCATGACCGCCGATGAAGCCCGCACCTATTTCCAGAACCAATATCAACTGTCCTTCGGCAGCGAAGAGGTGGCAGGCAAAGCCATCAAAGGCACTTGCCCGACCAAGGTGAAGACCATCGACCTGAAAGACTTTACCGACAGTATCAACTATGCCTTTGGTATGCTCAATGGCAGTGAGATCATGCAATATGTACTTGCCAACGACTCAACGGGAGAAGACAAAGAACTCATGCTCAAAGAGCTGCGCCGTGCCATGAAGAACAATGTGTATAATGCACAAATGAAGAGCATGGGCGAGCAGATAGGTAAGACCATCCGCGAGCAAGAGCCTACCGGCCTGCTTAACGAACCGAGTCTTGAAACTCGCTTCGAGCTGATTAAACAAGGCTTTATCAACGGCATGCGCGACTATGAGTCGCAGTTTGACCGCACCACTGCCGGTGAGTATATCCAGACCACCATCAACCGCATCAAATATGGTGACACTCAGAAAGAGGGAGAACAGTTCCTTGCCGAAAATCGTCTGAAAGACGGTGTAATGGAGACCGAAAGCGGTTTGCAATATGAAGTACTGACCATGGGCAAAGGACCGAAACCCCAAGCCACCGACCGTGTGAAAGTGCACTATCATGGCACTCTGATCAACGGCACAGTGTTTGACAGCTCGGTAGAGCGCGGCGAACCTGCCGAGTTTGGACTGAACCAAGTCATCAGCGGCTGGACCGAGGGTCTGCAACTGATGCCCGTAGGCAGCAAGTTCCGCTTCTATATACCCCAAGAGTTGGCATACGGAAGCCGCGCAACGGGTAACATCCCGCCCTACAGCACCCTCATCTTTGAGGTGGAGCTGCTGGATATTGTTAAGTAAGCGATTCTTTTACACAATACCCTCTTGGTTATGGGTATTATAGCACGACAGTCGATACGAGGCACTATTGCCACCTATTTGGGCGTGGCAATAGGCTTTGTAACGACTTTTTTCGTGCTAACCCGCTTTCTGAGCTCTGAGGAAATCGGTTTGGCGCGAGTGCTCATTGATGCCGCCACACTGCTGGTTGGTCTGGCGCAGTTGGGCACTTCGTCTGCCATCATACGCTTTTTCCCCTATTTCAAGGACGAGCATGACACAAACCACCATGGTTTTTTCTTTTGGACCTTGATAGTCCCGCTGGTTGGTTTTGCCCTATTTGCAGGCATATATATTCTTTGCCGGCAACCTGTGGAGAGTTGGTTTGGTGAAAAGTCTCCACTCTTTGTACACTATTTCTATTTGGTGCTCCCATTGGCATTCTTCATGCTCTATGAAACGGTGTTTGAGAGCAATGCCAATGTGCTGATGCGCATTGTTGTGCCGCGTGTGGTTCGCGAGGTGGTGGTGCGAATCGGTCTGTTGGTGAGCTACTTGCTATATGCATTCAGCATATTGAGCATGGACGGATTCGTGGTATCGCTGTGTGGTGTCTATGCCGTGGCTGCATTGATTAATATAGTCTATGTCTGTCGTGCAGGCAAGGTGCATTTCTGTCCTGACAGAGCGTTTTTGATGCACAACACGGCGTTGGTTCGCTCATGGAGCCGCTACACCCTGTTTCTCGTGCTGTCGGCTTTGGCATCGGTGCTGGCCCCCATGCTATCATCGTTCTTTGTGACCGCCAAGATGGGGTTACATTATACGGGAATCTATGCCATTGCCACCTACATAGCCGTCATGGTATCTATCCCTTATCGGTCACTCAACTCCATCTCGTCGCCCCAGTTGGCACAGTCAATCAAAGACAATGATAGGGACAAGACCAGTCGCTTAGTACAGCAGGTAACCAATAACCTACTGCTAATCAGTGGTGCTATTTTCCTGCTCATTTGGATCAATATAGACCTTATTTTCCACCTCTTACCGAATGGTTCAACCTATGCAACGGCACGGCAAACCATCTTTCTGTTAGGGTTGAGCCAGTGTCTGCTATCCGGTTTCCAGTTCAGTGTGACAACGCTCAGCTACGGCAAATACTATGCCTATACCCTGCTACTTTCGTTGCTGCTAACCGCCCTCGGCATGGTGTGCAACAACTACCTTATTCCTCTTTATGGAATGGAGGGAGCGGCATGGAGCAATCTTATCTCGTATGCTGTATATTTTGCACTGGTCGTTGGGATGGTGTGGTTCAAGATGCGGGTCAGTCCGTTCTGCCGGACCGAATGGCAGACCGTATGTCTGGTTGTCGGGTTACTGATTGTCAATTGGTTGTGGTTGACCTACCTCCCTATATCCTCGCTATGGCTAAGCAGTATTGCACGCACCCTGTGCCTTGGCGGCATTCTCTGCGTGGTGGCATATAAACAACAGCTTTCCGTCGAAATCAATGCGTTACTTCGTTCAGTTTTCATACAAAGGCACTGATTTTCATGGTTCGCAGACCCAGCCAAACGGTGTGACGGTGCAGGAGGTGATGGAGCAAGCCTTTGCCACCCTGCTTCGCCGTCCGGTGCCGATGGTGTTTGCCGGTCGCACCGATGCCGGTGTCCATGCCCAAGACATGTGGGCACACTTGGATTGGGATGGAGAGTCACTACCCATGGACTTGTCGCAACTGACGGCAAGGCTGAACAATCTGTTACCCGCCTCGATTGCATTAAGGCAAGTTGTGCCCGTCCGTAATGATGCTCATGCTCGCTATTCGGCATTGTCACGAACCTACGAGTATCGTGTCGTTCTCTGCAAAGACCCTTTCTGCAACGGTTTATACACACGCATATCGCCTAAACAAGACTGGGCAGCGATGAACCGAGCAGCCCTATCCCTAATCGGGAAACACGACTTTGCCTCTTTCTGCAAGGTACACACCGATGTAAAAACAACCTTCTGCACAGTCACAGAGGCGCAATGGAAGGTGCAAGACGAACATAAGGCTGTCTTCACCATCCGTGCCGACCGCTTCCTGCGCAACATGGTCCGGGCTGTGGTAGGAACATTGCTGCAAGTGGGGCAACATAAAATGGATGTAACAGACTTTGGGTCGGTCATAGCTGCCCGCAACCGTTGTAGTGCCGGTCAGTCGGCACCGCCGGAAGGGTTATACCTGACCCAAGTTGAATATCCGCAAGACCTGTTTATCTGACCGTGAAACGCACACTATACATAGTGTTGATGACGCTGCTGTTTGTCATTTTAGGCAGTGGTGCAATGGTGTTTGTGCTGTTGCGCAGCAGTCGTGTTCAGACGGCAGCTGTTGGTCTGTTCTCCGAGCAGTTATCGCGCGGACTGAATGCCGAAGTGCACATAGACCATGTGTCGTTTCATTTCCTCAACCGCCTGCAATTAGATGGTCTGTACATAGGCGACCAACAGGGTGACACCTTGTTGTGGATTCCACGCACGGATGTGCGTTTTAATCCCTTTGCGCTGAAAAACGACTATCTCAATTTCCCTTTGGTTCGCGTCAGTCAACCCTATCTGAACATCAAGCAGAACAGGACGGGTAGCAATATAGACTTTCTTATTAGAGCCTTCCGTTCGGATACAGCGCGCCAAGAAATGGACATGCCCCTGCAGTTAGACCAAGTGAGCGTTGAACAAGCCCGCATACGCTATCGTCACATGGATGATGGTTATGACATGGTTGTCTGTCCCTTGGACCTACAGTTAAGCTTGCCTTGGATAGCCAAGGATAGTATGCAAGCCTTCTTAGACGGATTGACGCTACAAGCTCATGTCAGCCATCTCAATACCGACATAGCCGGTGCGTTTCACGGTTCGCCGGATACATTGTTTGCAGATAGGTTGCAACTGCACTACCGCCAAGAGCGTCTTTTCTTGGGTCAGGCGACCATAGTCCGTCCGTTAGAGCCAGACAGCATGCAGGTTAGCGCCCACTGTCAGGACTTGATGGTCAACCGTCGCCTGCTGCAAGACCTCGTGGCTGACCTGACCCGCCAACCCGTCCGGCTGCCGGAACAGTTGGCCTCATTAGGCGATATACACTATCGCGGTTGGCTGCATGGCAGGTTGGATAGTCTGACCCTACACGGGGCCTTCCTGACCCGCTTAGGGACGGTGACCACCGAGTGCCGCGTGAGTACACAAACAAGTCTGGACTCGCTTCGTTTTGCCGGCAAGGTGGGGATCAAGCGTTTTCATGTGGGCAAGATGGTTGGCAACCCGCAACTGGGAACCCTCACGCTGAGCAGTGAACTGAACCTGCTTTATCGTAAAGACACCCCCTTGGAAGGCCAAGGACACATACATGTGGATGCGCTCACCTTCCGGCAATACACCTACCGTAACCTACGCCTTACCGGCAGGTTACATCGACAAGGGCTGCATGGAACACTCGTCTCACATGACCCGAATCTGGATTTTGCTCTGTCAGGCAAAAGTAACCTAAACTCCGACACACCTTTTGCCGATCTAAAACTGGACCTGCGGCATCTGCGCCTGTCTGAACTGCAACTGGCTCCCAAACTCAAAGGGCAGGATATGCAGTTGCGTGCTCATCTAAACGCCTCATCATCAGGGAATCCTGCAACAATATTTGACCATTTGAATGGCGAGTTGCAAATAGACTCGCTGCTTTTCACTCGCGAGGGACAATCGCTGTTGATGCAGTCGCTGCACTTATCCGTACATAACCAAACCGGAGAGAACAGCGTGCAACTGCAATCGGACTTTGCCAATGCCGGCATCAACGGTGCATACCATTGGTCCACCCTGCCCGCCACACTCAGACGATTTGCTTTTTCACTTTTTCCCAGCCTGATTGAACAAGCGCCCGAACCCGGACATAAAGACGACTTAGACTTCTATTGCTACTTGCAGAACGCAGACAGTCTGTTGCATGTCATTCTGCAGAGTGACATAGACTTGCCTGAGAGGCAGATATTGAAAGGGTATATTCATCGTTCGGAGCGCAGACAGGCTATGCAGTGGTATATACCAGCCGTTGTGAGCCGTAAGACCGAACTACGCGACATCACCCTCAATGCCTTACAACAGGACGAAACTGCTTCCATGGGGCTGTCAATGCTGATACATCCCATTCCGTCTGACTCAGTGCGCATACACTTGAAGGACATCGACTTTGGTCTGTTTGCTGAGGCGGGTCAAGACTCGGTGCTGACCACCTGCCGTTTCGGCGGAACAAAGGACTCGGTACACCGCTCCGAACTACTGACTAAAACCCACCTAACGCGCTATGCCGACTACCCATTTGTCAGCACCCATATCATTCCATCGTCGTTCTATCTGCGCGATACATTATGGTCGGTGAACGACTCATACATCGAGTATGCCGCAGCCGATACCACACTGACCGTCAGCGGTTTCCGTTTGCAAAGCCCGTCACAACACATCTTTGCCAACGGCACTGCCTCCACGCGCATGACCGACTCCATCCGCGTTGAACTGCAACAGGTCAACCTGAACTACTTGTTGCGTAACTTCAAGTTGGAGCGCGCCATCTCGGCAGATGGTGCCATCACCGGCTGGGCTACGCTCTATTCTTTGTTCTCCAACCCGATGCTGGAAGCCAATGTGCACATGGACCAAGGGTACCTCAACTATACCCTGTTAGGAACGGTCGATGCCAAAGCACGATTGGACCACGACAACCATCAGATCCTCATCGATGCCGTTGCCCGCCAAGACGAACGCACGGTGGTGGATTTGCAGGGACGGGTCGTTCCGCAAGACAAGTATTGGGAACTATACATGCAGTTGGACTCGGCCGACATGAACCTGATTAACTACTGGACCAACCGCATACTAAACAACATCACGGGTCGTGCTTCGGGCAACCTGCATGTGTTTGGCAGACGGCTTAACACATGGGTAACGGGTCGCTTATTGGGCACCAATGCTTCGCTGACCGTCCCCATTACCGGTGTCAGATACACCTTTACAGACTCTGTACTGCTGGACACTACAGCCATTCGGTTCCCCAATATACGCTTCCACGACGGGCAAGGACATCATGGTGTGCTGAACGGAGAAGTAACACACGACCGTTTTCAAGACTTCGCCTATGACCTAAACATGCGCGTGAGCGACATGAAAGTAGTCCAATTGCCCTACGACCCGCAGTCGATGTTCTATGGCACGGTCTATGCCACGGGCAATGTGCACTTGTTCGGCGACGAAGTGACGGGTACCCACATCGACATCGATGCACAGTCGCGCGGAAAAACCGACTTCTACCTCAACACCGGCACGGCATCCGAGGCTACGGATAACAGTTTCATCACTTTTGTTCAGCCCACAGAGGAAGTAGAGGAGGCACCTGTTCCCGTCACTACACGCCACTCGCACCGCCGGTCAGAGAATCCGGTCTATATGAACCTCAACATGAGCATCAGCCCCGGTTCAACCATTCACCTGCGCTTTGACCCACGCACCGGTGACGGCATAGTAGGACAAGGTGAAGGCGACCTACGATTGCGCTATGACAGTCCCACAGCAACCGCCCAACTATATGGCACCTATACGCTGCAACAAGGTGAATTTTCCTATTCAATAGGCAACCTTATCCGTCGCGATTTCAGCATCAACGAAGGCTCAACCGTCACATGGAGCGGTAATCCGATGACGCCCGTTCTGTCTGTTGCAGCCAAGTACAGTCTGACAGCATCGCTGCGTGACCTGTTCGGCAGCGAGGCATCCCAACTGGCTACCAACCGTTCGTCCGTGCCGGTGGAGTGTATGGTCTTCCTGAGCGATCAGCTGACCAATCCCACACTGCGCTTCGGTATCGAACTGCCTCAGTCGGACGAGAGCGTGGCATCGCAGGTCAAATCGGTCATCAATACCGACGAGATGCTCATGCGCCAAATCATCTATCTACTGGTATTCAATCGGTTCTTTACACCCGAATACCTACAAAACACGGCATTGGGCACCAACGAGACTTACTCGCTCATTTCGTCCACCATCACGGGACAGATTAACTCATGGCTATCCCGACTGACCGATATGGTGACCATCGGCTTCAATTTCCGCACCGATGGTGAGGGAGCAACGGCGTCGCAGGAATATGAGACCCGCTTCCGCCTGCAACCCATCAACCGTCTGACCATCAACGGCAATGTGGGCTACCGCTACAACGACCTGAGCAATCGCCCGTTCTTTGGTGATGTGGACATTGAGTACCAACTCACCGAAGATGGCAAGCTGCGCATCAAAGGCTTTACACACACGGTTGATAAGTACTCGCTCAAACAAGCCAACACGGTGCAAGGAGTAGGTTTAATTTTCCGCCACGACTTCAACCCGGGCGATGCCGAGCGTCGTCGCCGAGCCAAAGCCATACGCAAACAGAACGAAAAGAAAGAATAAGACCATATGTTAGTCAAATGTTTCTCCGCAGCGGTGCAGGGTATCCGCGCCGAACAAGTGACCATAGAGATGCATGCTGTTTCCGGCACGGACTTTGTGTTGGTGGGTCTGCCCGATGCGGCCGTCAAAGAGAGCCGTGAGCGTATCCGTTCGGCATTGATGGTCAACGGTTTTCATTTGCCCGTCAAGCAACTGACCATCAACATGGCTCCCGCCGACCTGCGCAAAGAGGGCACGGGCTTTGATCTGCCCCTGGCTATTGGCACACTGGCAGTGGCTGAGCAGTTGACAAGCAAGTATATAGACCGATATATGCTGCTTGGTGAATTGTCTTTGGACGGTACCTTGCAAGCCGTGCATGGCGTTTTGCCCGTAGCACTATGTGCCAAACGCTGTGGTTTCAAAGGACTGATTGTGCCGGCTGACAATGCCAAAGAAGCCGCTGTGGTTGAGGGTATCGATGTCATTGCGGCAGAGACCCTGCTGGATGTGGTGCGTTTTCTGAAAGGCGAACAAACCATTGAGCCGCTGCATGTCAATATAGCAGATGAATTGGCATATACCCATGACCCTATAGACCAAGACATGGCAGACATTCGTGGTCAGTGGGAGATGCGCCGCGCTATGGAAGTGGCGGCTGCCGGTGGACATAACATGATGATGATTGGTCCTCCCGGATCGGGCAAGTCCATGTTGGCTAAACGCCTGCCCACCATCCTCCCTCCGCTCAGTTTAGACGAGGCCATTGAGACCACTGCTGTCCATTCGGTGGCAGGGTTGCTTAAAGGCGGTCAGTCGTTAGTCACCCGTCGCCCGTTCCGCTCTCCCCACCATACAGTGACCGATGTGGCACTCATCGGCGGCGGCAATAACCCCAGACCGGGGGAAATCAGTCTGGCACACAACGGCGTGCTCTTCCTGGACGAACTGCCCGAATATAAACGCGCCACCTTGGAAGTGCTCCGCCAACCTTTGGAAGACCGGCATATCGTTGTCTCGCGACAGAAACAGACGGTTGACTATCCCGCCTCGTTCATGCTGGTGGCAGCCATGAACCCCTGCCCTTGCGGGCATTATGGCGACCCCGACCATAACTGCACCTGTACACCTGCAGCCATCCATCGCTACAAGAGCCGTATCAGCGGACCGTTGTTAGACCGCATGGACATACAATGCTATGTGCAAGCCGTACCCTTTGAAACCCTGCACGACAAACAACAAGGCGAATCGTCCGCCACGGTTCGTGAGCGAGTGGTCAGAGCAAGGCGGATACAGCTACAGCGTTTTGCCGGAATGTCCATTCACTGCAATGCCCAAATGACGCCAAAAATGGTTCGACAGTATTGTCAAGTGGATGCCGACGGAGAAAAGCTGTTGGAACTTGCCATCACGCGCAACGGACTGTCCGCCCGTGCTTATGACCGTATTCTCAAAGTGGCACGCACCATTGCCGACTTGGACGGGTCGGAACAAATAAAACTGCCTCACATCTCGGAGGCAGTCAATTATCGCGTGTTAGATAAGAACAGTTGGACAGACTTTTAGAACCACTGCTTCAGGTCATTGGGAATCCATTCCAACCACACCAGCAGCGCATAGTAAACTGCAAATACGGCGATGGCAAGCAAGAATGCCATCACCCCTTTGCCGTCCAAGACATGACGACGATAGAATAAATAGGGAACAACAGGCAGCAGGCAGAGCATATAGGGATATACTCCGCCTGCTATGCATACACACAGTGTGCTAAGGAACAAGGGTTCCGTAAAATTGCGCCCGAACTGGGTGGCAGAAATGCGCAGATTACGATAGGTATCCCGCACAGGCAAAGCCGCCACGCCCGCTAAAACCAGGGCTACAGGCAGCCGCCATGTGACAATATAGTTCCACCAGTGTTCGATAGTTCTTTTTCTGTACAGACCGATTAGTCAATAAAACCCTTCTTACGCAACAGATACTGCGGGTCGGCATCTTTACCACGGAACTCACGATAAAGTGCTTGTGCATCGCGCGTTCCCCCTTGCTCTAACAGGTGACGGAAACGCCGTGCTACCTCAGGATTGAGGATATCACCTGTTTCGGAAAAGGCAGCAAAGGCGTCAGAGTCCAAAACGGCTGACCATGTATAGCTGTAATAGCCGGCCTCGTAACCGGTGGTAAAGATATGGTTATAGTAGGTCGAACGATAGCGCACAATAATCTGAGGAATCATCTGCATGCGCTCCATCGAAGCTTTCTCAAAGGCTATGACATCAAAACTATCCGTCGTGGTCATCTCGTGGTAGTCCATATCCAGAATAGAGGCCGACAGCAACTCCGCTTCGACAAAGCCTTGGTTGAACTTACCGGCGGCATTGATACGCTCAATCAGTTCGTCAGGAATGACCTCGCCCGTCTGATAATGGAAGGCATAGGTCTTCATGATGTCGGGGTGATAGCAGTAGTTCTCCATGAACTGCGAGGGCATCTCCACAAAATCGCGCGGGGTATTGGTACCCGATAGCGTCTTGTAGTGAGCTTTGGACAGCAGCCCGTGCAGGGCATGACCGAACTCGTGGAAAAGAGTTTCCACATCGTCCATTGAGAGCAACGAAGGATTGTCTTTGGTGGGTTTATTGAAGTTGCCCACATTGATGATGACAGGACGATGGTCCACACCTTCAGCATCCACATATTGACTGCTGATGTTGTTCATCCATGCTCCCGGACGTTTGCCTGCACGAGGAAAATAGTCGGTATAGAGAATACCTATGAGTTGGTCGTTGCTGTCCGTTACGCGGAACACTTCCACCTCGTCATTATACACAGGCATGTCGGGAAGCGGCTCAAAGTTGAGTCCATAGAGATTGTGTGCCAATTGGAACACACCTTTTCGCACATTGTTCAGTTCAAAGTACTGCTTGATTTGCTCCTCATCGAGGTCATACTTCTCGCGGCGCAGTTTCTCGGCATAGTACCACCAGTCCCACGGTTGCAGTTTCTCGCCGGGAAGGTCACGGTCCATCATTTCCTGCAATGCCTGTGCCTCGCGTGTAGCCGCAGCCAAAGCGGGCTGCCATACTGACTGCAGGAAAGCATCCACCGTCTTCGCATCGTGCGCCATACAGTCCGCCAAGATATAGTCGGCGGGACAGTCATAACCCATCAGTTGGGCTTTCTCCACACGCAGTTGCATGGTGCGGACAATGATGTTCTTGTTATCATTCTCGTTGTCGTGATTACCGCGAGTGGTGTATGCATTGAGCAGCTCGCGGCGAAGGTTGCGGTTGTCGCAGTATTGCAACACGGGCGTAAACGAAGTGCGCTTGGGTGTGAAGAGCCACGCATCAGGACGACCGGCAGCCTGTGCTTCTTCCTTGGCAGCCGTCTTTGCACTCTCAGGCAGACCGGACAGTTCTTCCTCATTGGTCACAAACAGCTGGTAGGCATTGGTCTCTGCCACCAC
>CAMOHN010000003.1 GCA_946615455.1 uncultured Bacteroidales bacterium | reverse complement strand
ACTCGTTCCAGCGGAAAGCCCCATGTGGCTGACCGGCATAGTCGCGTATGGTCCAGATGTTACCAGCATCGGTGAATGCTGCCAGTTCGATGAAGTTCCACACCCGCCAACGGTACTCAACACTCAGGTCTAAATGCAGGTCACCGGCTTGGTTGTCATAGTCTATACGCGAGCCGTCTCCGTGGTAGGCTCCCGGACCGAGGGTGCGAGCTGTCCAACCGCGTACATGGTTACTGCCGCCGGCAAAATAACGCTTCTCATAGGGAATGGACTGCGAGTTGCCATAGGGCACTGCGGCACCCATGCCCATGTGATAGGCGATGTGGTGCTTGGACGACACAATCTGGTTGTAGGTCAGGCTGATGTCTGCCTTCACATATTGCGAAAAGGGGACACCGCCAATCTTATATGCTCCGTCGTCCATGTTCTGTCGGGCTGCTTTGGACACACCATAGAGAACATTGCCAGCCGTCTCGGCAAAACCGTGGAAGGTCAAGTAAGAGCGAGTGGGCTGCAGACGATTGTAGCCGCTATAACGGCAACTATAGTTGATAGCCTCAATGAAGTGATCCTCGTAGGAGTACTTGAGCGGATTTTGGTTAGTCAGAAAGCGTGAGCGGAACTCGTCACCAATCCAAGGCAGATAGACATAGCTGATATCCACAAAGTTAAAGGCATGACTCCATCCACGGGACAACCGAGGCAACGAATAGCCTAACGAAGCATTGGCTATGGTGCGCGTGAACTCGTCCGGACGGGTCTGATAGTTGTAGGCGGCAATGACTTTCAAACGGTTGGCAAACGACAGCGAAGCCGTCGTCTTGACCTCGATGGCGCGTCCGCCGTTTTGCCGCCATTCGTAACTGCCATGTACCGAGAGTTGCAACTCTTCTGCTCCGCGAAACAGGTTGCGGTTGATGTAGCCGGCACCAGCGGCTATGCCCCAGTCTCCGTTGGAGTATATCCCCTCCAATTCAGCTGATACGGTATGCAACTTGCTGCGCGACATGACCACATGGCAGTCTAACGAGTCCTTGCCTACCGGCTGAAAAGAAATGTCCGAGTACTTGACGATGCCCAGTTGATTGAGCATCTCATAGGTCTGCTCAACCTTGCGCTCATCGAACAATTCGCCCGGACGGATACGGCAGTTCTTGCTCAGGGCACTCGGCCGCATCAGCGGCTTGCCAAACCATGTGTAAACATAGCCGTTGGCCTCTTTTTGCTGCAAACGGAGACTATCTGGCGCATAAGCAGGATTGTAATCGGTGTGAAAATAAACACGACGGATCGTGTAGCGCGTGAAGAGTCGGGCACGAGTTGAATCCGGCATATCAGCCACCGACTGATTCAAACTCATTACCACATCCACTTGTCTGTTCAGCCCGGTGGTGTCCGCCTCAAAGCGTAGCAGGTCTTTTTGCAGATAGTAATAGCCTTGCCGTCGCATGGACGAAGCCACGCGTTTGCGCTCGTCGTCCAGTGTGTTGGCATCGAACAGGTCGCCTTCGTGCAGTAGTGTGCGCCGTTCATCATCGGCAATGCGTTGCATCTCAGACGACTCAGGTAACCGACTGCTGTGCCGTCTGAGCAAATAGGGAGCACCGCAACGGATATGGTAGGTCACATGGGCTTTGCGCTGCTTAACAGTCAATTCCGGCTCCACTTGGGCATAAAAGAACCCTTTGTTCTGCAAGGCTCGGGTTAGTTGAACGGCACTCTGCTCGGTCAGCAACGAATCATAAACAACAGGTGGTTCACCCAAACGACGCGCTATGCCGGCCCACCATCGGTCAATCTTCTTGGTCGTGTCCAAGGCCGCCGTGTTATAGATATGCAGTTGCAATTTCCAGAAACCTAATACCTCGGCATTGGGTTGCTGCTTGAGGTAGGTCCTCAAGTCGGATGAGGATACTTGTTTGGTGTCTGTCAAGTCTATGCTCACACGGTCTAACAAGTAGTCGTTACGTGGGACGAACTTTGTGGTGTTGCATGCCGTGAGCAGCAACACCACAAATGGAATAGCTCGTATCGTACCCAATCTTCGCATTCACAAACTATTGTGAAACAACCGCTAAACTATTATGAAACAAATGTTAAACAATAGAGAACGCCACATCCATCATCTGCGTGAAGGTGTTCTGGCGCTGTTCGGCAGTGGTGGCCTCGCCGGTGAGTATGTGGTCGCTGACAGTGCAGATAACCAGTGCTTTCTTTCCGGCACGGGCTGCATTCATATACAGAGCCGGTGCTTCCATCTCGTCTGCCAACACGCCCATCTTGGTCCAGTTCTGCTTGCGTTCGTCTTCGCAATAGAAGATATCTGCCGAGAACACATTGCCTACATGGTAGCGATAGCCCAACCGCTCGCACGCATCGGCTGCACGTCGGCATAGGTCAAAGTCGGCAATCGGCGAATACGAACCGGGCAGGTTATATTGCGCTGCATAATTGCTGTCCGTACAGCATGCCTGCGCAATCACCAAGTCGCCCAATTGTACATACGTCTGACGCGCACCACATGAACCGACGCGGATAATGGTCTGTACATCGTAGAAATTGAACAACTCGTAGGTATAAATACCAATACTGGGGATGCCCATACCGTGTCCCATCACGCTGATACGCTTGCCTTTGTAGGTGCCGGTAAAGCCCAACATGCTGCGAACATTGTTGAACTGGACGGGATTCTCCAAAAAACGTTCTGCCATAAACTTAGCACGCAGCGGGTCGCCCGCCATAATTACGGTTTCGGCTATTTCGCCATATTGTGCCCCTATATGAGGGGTCGGTGTTTGCGATTTCATAATATACGTTGTTAAGGTGTTAATAAGTTTAGGAGTTTAGCAGGAACTGCTCTGCTCGTTGCAAGTCTTCCGGTGTATCTATACCGACCGAGGACTGCTCGCTAACCGCTACGCGGATGGTATAGCCATGGTCTAACCAACGGAGTTGTTCGAGGCTCTCGGTCTGCTCCAATTCGGACATCGGCAAAGATACTATTTGCCGCAGCACATCGCCGCGGTAGGCATACATGCCTATGTGTCCGTAGTACTGCCTCCGGCTGAGCCACTCGTCTTGCGGTACGCCACGAAAGTATGGAATAACCGAACGGGAGAACAATAACGCACGACCGTCTTTTGACACAGCCACTTTGGGTGTGTTGGGGTTAGCGAGTTGCTCCCATGTGTCGTTTGCACGGAATGGCTTGACCAAGGTGGCAATCTCCGTGGGAAAACAGCCAAGAAGCAAACGGATCTGCTCGGGCTGAATGAACGGCTCATCGCCTTGCACATTGACCACTACGATGTCCTGTTCGTCGCTCATCGCTTGGGCTGTAAGACCATACGCTTCAGGGGCAGAGAGAATCGTTTGGTAGGCTTCGAGGCATCGCTCGGTGCCGCAACGGTGGTCGCTGCGGGTCATCACGGCTTGCCCACCAAAGGATGTAACACAGTCGAAGATGCGGCTGTCGTCAGTGGCTACCACCACCGTGTCCAGCGCCTTGCGCGCTTGCTCATAGACGCGCTGTATCATAGGCTTACCGCCTATTTGAGCCAATGGCTTGCCCGGGAAACGGCTGCTGGCCCAACGAGCAGGTATCAATCCGATGGCTTGCATACGTCTGCCTCCTGTCCTAATACAAAGCGTTTGTAATACGAAATGAGTACCGTAGTCAGCGGCAAGGCTATAATCATACCTGCCACACCTAATAGATACCCCCAAATAGAGAGTGAGAGCAACATCACAGCCGGGTTCATGCCTATCACATTGCCCATAATGAGCGGATTGAGCAGCAAGTCTTGTATGGACTGCACCACTACGAACACGGCCAAGATCTCAAGTAATATAATCCAATACGCAGTGCCCGTATTGGCAGATTGCAGCAGTCCCAACAGCATCGTAATCGGAATACCAAACGCCTGCATATACGGAACCATATTCAGTAAACCAATAAACAAGCCTACCACCACCGCCAAAGGCAGCCCCATGATGAGAAAACCGATGCTGAACAGTACGCCCACCGTGGTAGCAATCAGTGCCTGACCGCGAAAGTATTTGTTCATACCCTGCTCCAAGTCGTTGAGCACACCTTCTACCACTTGGCGGTATTTGCCCGGAATCATTTCACGCATGCCCCCGTTGAGCGTCTCATAGTCTAATAAGATAAAGACCAGATACAAGAACACGGCAAACACCACAAACAGACTGGACAGAAAACTGAGCGAACCGCCTATGATTCCACCGGCGTAGTCATACACTTTCTCGGCAATGGTACCGACATTGATTTGCGACATAAGGGTGCTGATATCGGCACTTTGCAGCCAATCTCGGAGTATTTCCTGCCATGCGACAGGCAATAGTGTGTCAATATGTATGCCCTTGACATATTCGCTCACGAGGCGCGACATCTCAGCCGTTTCTTTATGAATGAGCGGAACGATAAGGGCAACGATACCTGCCAGCACAGCAATCAACACGATGAGAGTAACGGCTATTGCCAACCCGCGTGGACGAATGCGCATTTTGTTCTGCACAAACGATACGATAGGGTGCAGCAAGTAAGCCACAAACCACGCCACTACGAAAGGCAGAAGTACATTGCTCAACGTGCGCGTCAAGGCGAACAAAGCGGCAGCAATGGCCAAGCCAATCACCAAACGCACCGTGCGATCCAAATCAAAGGGTCGGGAGTCTAACATAACAGAATTAAGGGCTACGGGATTATGAACGTTTGAACCAGCCCAGAATGGTCCGAATGATGTTACCCGCCGAAGTCAGGCGGGCAATAACCTCAGTCCAACTGCGTTCCACACGCTTGGCCTCGCGCTGCAGCCCCATCTCCTGAGCCTGAGCCTTGTATTCCATCATCTCGGTCTGCTGACGAAGCGTATCTTCGGTCAGTTTCCTTTTCGGCTTGTCTGTAAGCAGAATCTCTGCAATAGCACCGAGCATCGGATTGATGAACAACTGCTTGCGCAGCAGGATGACACCGGTGAGCACCAAAGCCCAGATGGCTGTAACAATCAAGGCTGCCACCCAAGTTGGCATACAAGTACTCAACGCATAGATTAGGGCAATGCCTCCGCCTACCAAGATGGCAAAGAACAGCAGAATAAGCGCAAAACCGAACAGCAACAGCCCCGCAATACGCCCTAACTTATCCAACAATTTGAGTTTGAGCCATTCCCAGCGGGTTTTGCCATACTCTTTTACATCCGATATGACATACCCGTATTCTTCTTGCAACCAATCGCTCATGCCTGTTCCTCCTCAACTTCGTCCTTATGGTGGCAGCAACCATGACCGCTATGGTGCTCGCAACCGCAACGCTCTGCCTCACGCTCTGCCAGTTCCTTCAATTCTTCACGCAACTCTTTCCCCGACTTAGGAGCCAACAACAAAGCGGCTAAACCGCCTAACAAGGCACCTCCTAAAAAGGCTGCCAATACATTGGATGATGAATGTGCCATAATGTGCTAATGTTTTTATGATTATTTTTTTCGTTGTCAATCTCATTTTTATTGACGCGGCAAATGTACAGCCATTCGTCAATGTGTGCAACAAAGCCCCCCTTTTTTCCAGTTTTTGTGCATTCTGAAACGGGGAAAACAAAGAAAATAACAAAAAAATACTAAAAAAGTGTAAAAAAATATCAATTTGTTTTGTGGTTATAATTTTTTCTTTACTTTTGTCCCGTCAAACCCAACTAATACTTATGACAAATGGAATACCGAAAAACGGATGAACGGAGTGAGCCGGAGATAGTTTACTCCCGTTCGGTCAAGGCAGGTAAGCGCATCTATTACTTGGATGTCAAGAAAGCGCGCAATGAAGACCTCTACCTCTGCATCACAGAGAGCAAAAGACGACAAGGCGCGGAAGAAGAAACACCACAATTCGAAAAACATAAATTGTTCTTATACAAAGAAGACTTTTCCCACTTCACCGAAGGACTGACAGATGTTATCAATTTCGTGAGAGACTCATTAGGTGATATACCCGAAAGGGAAGAGCATAACGACCGCGAAATGAAAATAGACTCAACGACAGTGCCAGACGAAGCATCGGATGCGGTGGAAGAAGAAAAATCACACCGTGGATTCTTTGGATTTGGCAGACGCAAATAAAAAAAAGCGTCTTCAGTCAGGAAACTCAACCAAAAACGCCTATGTAACAAGAAATACTTCTTTTGGAAAACAACCCGATTAACCTTTCAACATAGCATCGTTACGATGCAAGCAGCGACCTCCTGTTTGAGCATTAGCGGGAGGTCGTTTTCTGTCCCGTCTGAACGGAGCAAAGTCACCTTGTTGGTGTCCACACCAAAACCCGCTCCCTTGTCGCGAAGCGAGTTCAGCACAATGGCATCCATGTGCTTGCCACGCAGTTTCAAAAGCGCATTCTCATGTTCGTGTTCGGTCTCAAGGGCAAAACCGATGATTCGTTGTCCGCTCTGTTTGAGTCGTCCCAAGGTGGCTGCAATGTCTTGCGTGATGACCATACGCAGTTGCATCTCTGTCTGTCCCGGCTGTTTCTTGCGCTTCTCGGTTGCCTTCTCGGCGGGAGTAAAGTCTGCCACCGCCGCCGAAAGAATAGCTGTATCGGCACGATGAATACCGGCTTGCGAATCATCGGTGAAGACATTGACTGCTGCATCATACATTTCTTGTGCCGACTCTATGGGTATAAGTGTCAGCTTGTTTCGGTTGCGTGGCGGCTGTTGACTTTCATTGAGGGAAAATAAGGGGACGGTTGTTATTTGCTGATTGGTCGGTCCGCTAATCAGGGTCACCCGTGCTCCGCGGCGCAGACACTCGCGCGCAAGGGCATAACCCATCTTGCCCGACGAGTCGTTGCTCACATAGCGAACAGGGTCTATGCGTTCGCGCGTAGGACCGGCAGTGATGAGGATGTGCCTACCCATCAGGCTCTTGTCTGTCAGGGCCGTCTCAACGGCTTCCATGATTACGTCGTTTTCCTGCATACGCCCTTTGCCCGTGGTGCCGCATGCCAAAAAGCCTTCGGCTGCGTCCAGCACCATGACACCCTCCGTGCAACTCAGTTGCTCCAATGAAGACCGAGTGGCAGCATTGGCGTACATCTTGTCATTCATGGCAGGGGCTATGACCACCGGCTTGCGTGCCACCGTGGCTGCGAAGGTGGTGGTCAAGGCATCGTCTGCTATGCCCGCAGCCATCTTGCCCAACACATTGGCCGTGGCAGGTGCAATGAGCATCAGGTCTGCCCAATCGGGGAGGGATATATGCTCAGTTGAGTGCGCGTTGACCGACGCAAACACATCGCTATAAACAGCATTGCCGCTCAGTGTGCGTAGGGTCAGTTCGGTCACAAACTCCAGTGCGTGCCGTGTGCATGTCACCTTGACTTCTGCACCCGCCTTAATCAAACAACGAATCAGGTCGGGAATCTTGTAGGCGGCTATTCCACCTGACAGACCGACCACGATGTGCTTGCCTTTCAACATCTTAGGAAGGAATATGAACCAGGGTAAACAATTATTTCAGAGCCTCGTCGCGGGAGTTGGTACTATACTCCAACTCACCGTCAATGAACTCTTGTGTCGCAATCAGTGTGGGCTTGGGCATACGCTCATAGCTGCGCGAAATCTCAATCTGTTCGCGGTTCTCAAAGGTCTCTTCAATTGCTTCTTGCGGCATGGAGAAATCCTGCAACTTAGCATCCAATTCGCGCTTGAGCGAACTGGCAATCTGATTGGAACGGCGGGCTATGATAGCTACCGTCTCATAGACATTGCCCACTTGCTCGGTCAGTTGCGTCATATCGCGCGTAATAGTCGTCTTGGGCGCTTTGGTTTGTTTGTAATCAATCATGTGTATGTGTTTTGTTTAGTTTTTTCTTTATTTCCGCCCCCATGCGTTCGGCTTGTTGGCGGTGCTTGGATTCGGGATACTCGGTGGTGAAGTTATAGTACTCGTCCTCGGCATCCTGGGCACGCTCTTCTTGCTTGTCGGCAACCGAGTGCACCATCTGTTGGTACTTGGCTGCCAGTATGAGCCACGATAGTTCCTCTTGATGGCTGTTGGTAGGGTAGTCTCGCAAGGCATTGCGAGCCGTTATCTCACAACTAAGGTAGTTGTTGCCCAAGTATGTGCCCAGCTTATAGTATAACCTTGCGTTGAGCAACTCCTTATAAGCCAGTTTGTCATACAACTCGTTTTGCTCCTTGTAGGCTTGCTGCACATACTGACTCTCAGGATAGGTCTGCATGAACAAATCATACGCGTCAATAGCTCGGTAGGTCAAGTCCTGATCCAGTCGAGCATCGGGCGAGTCTAAGTAGTAGCAATGCCCCACCTGAAACTGCGCTTCCATGGCATACTTGCCTTTGGGGTAGTTGCGAAGGTAGGCTTGGTAATACTCAGCGGCCGATGAGTAGCTTTTCTGCCCCATATAACTGCGTGCCAAGTAGATGGTCACATCTTGTGCACGCTCGGTACCCTTGAAATAGGTCGATACGTCCTCCAACAATGTCTGCGAGCGGACATACTCACCTTGGTTGAAGTACTGCAATGCCATTTGATATTTGTAGTCAGCATCACGGGACTTCAACACTTTTTGGTACTCGCCACAACCTGCCAGCAGCAGGCAACAGAGCAGAGGCAATATGTATCGGACTGTTTTCACTTAATCAGTTCTTCAATATGAGTCCAGCGCTTGGATAATACGAACACTTGCTTGTCGTTTTCGCCCACAATGAGACAGCAGGCTGCATCGTCCGTTTGGTCAATCATACGCACGGCTTCTTCGGCACCCAATACCATGCAAGCCGTGGCAAGGGCATCGGCACGCATGCAACTGCTTGCTGTGACAGTGGCAGACAACAGATTATGTTGCACCGGATAACCTGTGCGCGGGTCAATGGTGTGACTGCGGCGTTCCGTACCTTCGTAATAGAAATTGCGGTAGTTGCCCGATGTGGCCATACACACGCTGTCATAACGTAAGGTGGCTTGCAACTCTTGCCGTGTGCCGGTAGGGTCGTCAATGGGTTTGGTCAGACCGATGGTCCACAACTCACCTTTGCTGTTCTTGCCACTAGCGACCACTTCGCCGCCTATATCGACCAGCAGGTTGGTGCAACCTTGCCGGCGAAGCATCTCTGCCACCTTGTCGCAGGCAAAGCCTTTGGCGATGGCACCGGCATCCAGACGTATGGCGGGATGATCCTTAACTATTTGCCTGCCTTGCAAATGGATGCGTCGGTAGCCTATCAGTGCTCGCAGCGAATCAACACGCTCGGCTGTCATTTGTGCTTTGTTCTCAAAACCGAACCCCCAGGCATTAACCAAGGGAGCAACGGTCATATCAAACGCTCCGCCAGACAAGTCTGACACCGATTGTGCCTCGGTAAACACACGCAGGAAATCAGTACTCACCGTCACCGGTTCGTTTCGGTTGATACGGGACAAGTCGGAATTCTGGTTGAACATCGACAAGGCATCGTCCACTTGCTTGAGGCATTGCTGGATGCTGTCACTGAGGTTGGCATGGGCTTGGTAGCGGATATTATAGAGTGTACCGAACACCTCCCCGCTGTGGTGGTAGTAGTGCTGCGGTCTGTCATTGTTCCACACCAACAAGCCGACACATAGTGCCGCCATTGTCAGTGCAAGCCATGTCCTATGCCTGTTCATGTCCGTTATTTCCTTATGTAGAAAGCTGTTCGTTTAGAACCACACACCCAATCCGATGGTGCCGTTGAGCGGTTGCATATAGCGTTTGTCGTCACCGGCAGCCGAAACAAAGGCATCCGGGCTATAGCAATAGCCTTCCTTGTCATTCATCTGATAGGGGTTGAGACTGCCTACGGCAAACAAGTCGAGGGTGCAGATGTCAAACTCCCACTCCTTGTGCAGCGACAGAGCCAGATTGACCACAGCAAAGCGGGTGTTGTAGTACATCTCCTCGCTCTCCCAAGGCGAGATGCCCATCTGTGCACCTACTGTAATGCCGTCCATCCATTGGATGCCCGTTTGGCTCAAGTCGTAGTCATAGCCCAATTCAATATAGGTAGAGAAGGCATTGCGATGCGTCTGTTTGTTTGCTAATTTATTCAGGTCTGTTTCGGGCAGCAGGTCGCGACCGGCGATGGTGGTGTACCAGTTGATATAAGCCCCCACGCCGAAGAAATGGTCGAAGTTGTAGCCGAACCAAAACTCGGTGGACGATGAGTTGTCTTCCATCCAATTGTCAGTGGCGTTCTTCCAAGCGAAGAAGTTAGTGCCGTCGCAATAATAATAGTGGGTGAAACCAACGCTGGCACCATAAGCGGTGGCGGTAAGCATCACGTCCAACTCGGGCACAAAATACGTGTTGGGATTATAGCCTGGCAATTCACCTAAGCCTTTTTGGAATTTCCAGTCCGATGCACCTATGTTAGCCCACAATCCGGCGCGGAATGTCACATCGCCGCCTAAAGCATTGAAACCCACTTCGACATCGGGTTGAAAACTAAGCCCGCCCAAGTATTGTCCGCGCCACAGGTAGGCACTGACCACCTCGGCACCGGCATCGTAAGCAAACTCAATGTCACTGTTGTTGGACGAACTGTTTTGGGCAACTGCCTCACACTGCCCCCAAGACAAACCCGCTAACACAAGGGCTGCCGCAAAAATTTTCTTACAATCCATTTTTCTTTTCCCATGCAAGGCGCAGGGCGACCTCTAAAATACGTGAATTATCAAAAATAACAACGCCTCCGTCCGGTCCGGGCTCCAAATGATAACCCGTTTCGGCAGACGCGTTGCCACTGAAAAAGTCCCTTACATCATCGGCTGTGATACCCAACTCGGCAGCAATCACAGCCGAACTGCCGTGCGGAAGGCTGTCTTTCACCTCACGCAAACGATTGAATGTTGTTCTAATCATGTCTTATTGAAAAACTTATAAATTATGTTATCTAAAAAACGGCGACAAAAGTACGACCTTTTTAACGGGTGTGCAAATTTATTTTTGGTTAAGGTGTTTTTTCTTTTTCAGCGCGGATTTGTGTACTGCTGATGTCGAAATAGGGAGCCTCCTTTAAGAATGTGACATTGGTGTTGTCGGATCGTTGAGGAGAATGATTGATTGTAAGTGACGAGTGGTCGTTCATGGAAGAAGCGTGGCGGGGATAAACCATGACGGGCACATGTTGCAGTATCCATTCCCATTCCCGCCAGCGGGTGAAAAGTTGCCAATTATCTTCGCCAATGACAAGCGTAAAGGTGTGTTCGGGGTACTGTTGCATGAGTGTCCGGAGCGTTTGTGCCGTATAGGACGGACGAGGAAGATGAAACTCCAAATCGCTGACACGCAGTCGTTTGTCTTTCAGTTCCAAGGCATATTGTCCGTTGACCTGTTCAATGACCGACCGGGCTGCTTGCAGTCGTTGTTGCTCGTTGGCATGCAGCCTATCGGCATCTTTGAGCGGGTTAGACGGTGTCACCATCAGCCACAGCTCGTCCAAGTCGCTGTGAGTCAGTGTCCACACTGCCAGTCCGATATGACCGAAATGAATGGGATTGAATGAGCCGCCGTAAATGCCTATCTTCATTGTTCCTTGGTGTTGGTTATTGGATGTGAGAGGAATGAAGCCGACGGTATTCTGCCAGTACCCATGTTGTGGCAACGGCCACATTGAGGCTTTCCACATGGTTGTTGCCATAAGAAGGCAGCAGCAGTTGCCCGTCAAGGCATTGACGAACAGCGGGGGTCAGTCCGTTGCCCTCATTACCCATGACCAATATGGTTTTCTCGGCATCTGCCAAAGCAGACGAACCATAGATGTTGTCGCCATCAAGTGATGTGCCGAACACACTGTACCCGTGTTGGCTGCGAAGACGGTTGAGCGCATCGGGCAGATCGGTATAGGTGACAGTCAGGTGTGCTAAGGCTCCCATGGTGGCTTGCACCACTTTGGGCGCAAAACAGTCGGCGGTCTGGCGGGAGCAGAGCACATGACTGACACCCATCCAGTCGCAAGTGCGCAGAATGGTGCCCATATTCCCTGGGTCTTGCACACCGTCCAAAGCCAGAATCAGCGTATCCGTGTTTTCTGTTCGATGGATAGGTGTACTATTGAACACAGCAATGTAGTCGGTAGGCGTAGTCAATAACGAGAGTTCAGCCATCTGCTTGGCAGTGACATGCTTGACCGACGCCAATCCTTCTAAGACGGGGGCTTGGTCGCGAACGACTAACAAAAGGCAGTCAAAACCTGCCGTCAACTCTTCGATGCACTTACGTCCCTCTGCCATGAAGCAGCCTGTCTCGTCGCGGTATTTCTTCTGTCGCAAACTACTGATCCATTTGTTTTCCGCTCGAGTGAGGGGGAAGGCTTGCGCAATGGGTGTCATACACTATAAATGGGCTTAAAAACGCAGGCAAAAGTAGAGGGTTACGGGAAAAATGCCAAGATTTTTACGAAAAATTTGCAACACTTTTTGAAACACCCTACTTTTGCGCCGTCTTTATGGAAACACACTTGCGGCATTAGCACATCGGTAGTGCATCAGCTTCCCAAGCTGAGGAGGAGGGTTCGACTCCCTTATGCCGCTCCTTTTTTTATTCAAACGCGATTATGGAAAACGAAAAGCAAGCCCTCATTGAGGAACTGAAAGGTCTGTTAGAGCAGAATGTGAGTGAGATCAAAGAACAGGTAGAGGATGTCAAAAGCCGCTTCTACCGTGTTTATCACCAAGAGTTGGAAACCGTTCGTAAGGCAGCCCAAGAGGCTGCCGATGCTGCCGGTGAGACCATGGAAAACTGGGTACCTCCCTTTGACGAGGCGGAACAGCAGATGCGTCAGTTGCTTGCTACTTACAAGGAAAAACGCCGCGAGGCTTCGCAGAAGTTGGAAGAGGAAATGGCACAGAACCTGCTGCGCAAAGAAAACATCATCGAGCAGATGAAGAAGATGGCGCAGAATGAAACCGGCGATGTGATGAACGACCTCAAGACCATGCGCGAACTGCAAGCCGAGTGGAAAACCATAGGTCCCGTTCCCGCTCCCAAGGCACAAGAGATATGGAAGCAGTATCAACTTTGGCAAGAGCAGTTCTATGACCTTGTCAAAATTAACATTGAGTTGCGCGATCTCGACTTCAAAAAGAACCTTGAGATGAAGACCCTGCTGTGCGAAGCCGCCGAGAAATTGCAGGAGAACGAGAATGTTGTTGAAGCCGGTCGTGCCTTGCAACAGTTGCACAACGAGTGGGCAGAGATAGGTCCGGTGGCTCGTGAGCTCAGGGAAGATCTTTGGAACCGTTTCAAGGCTGCCAGCACCGTCATCAACAAGAAGCACCAAGCCTATTTTGATGCCCTGCATGAGAAAGAGCAGGAGAACCTGAAACTCAAACAAGAGATTATAGAGCAAATCAAGGCCATCCATCCCGACGAGCTCAAGACGGCGCGCCAGTGGAATGAAGCCCAACAGACCCTGCAAGGCTTGCAGGAGGAGTGGCGAAAAGTCGGCTTCGCACCACGCAAGCAAAACCAAGCCATCTACGACGAGTACCGCACCTTGTGCAACAGTTTCTTCAAAGCCCGTGCCGCTTTCTTCAAGGACATGCGTGACGAGCTGGGAGGCAACCTCAAAGCCAAACGTGCACTCATTGACAAGGCCAACGAACTGCTCAGTCAGGAGGCATGGCAGCAAGGCGCACAAGCTATGATTGACCTGCAGAAAGAGTGGAAAACCATAGGCCCGGTGGCACGCAAACTCTCGGACGAACTTTGGCAACAATTCACTGCGATTTGCGATACTTTCTTTGAGAAGAAACGCGAGGCAGACAAGTCCGCACGAGGTGAGCGCGACCGCTCACGCAGTGAAAAAGCCCTGCAGAGCAATGACCGTCAGCGACTGATGCGCATGTACGAGAACCTGCAACAAGAGATCAAAACAGCTGAAAACAATATCCTCTTCTTCACAGGCAAGTCAAAGAATGCCAACCAGTTGGTAGAAGATATGCAGAAGAATATTGACCGTAACAAAGAGCAGCTGAAAGCCATCGAAGAGAAAATAAATGCTCTTGACAATGCCGAGCAACAGCCGGAAGCCTGACAATGGACGATATCCTTTCCTATAAGCAAGTTGAACTCCGTCAGCGCGAGCAGATTGTGCTGACGGATGTCAATCTGTCTGTTGTTCGGGGTGATATGGTCTATCTGTTAGGTCGTGTCGGTTCGGGCAAGTCCACGCTAATGAAGTCTTTCTACGCCGAAGTACCTATTTTCAGCGGATCGGCTCAGTTTGTAGGTTATGATTTAGCTTCCATCCGTCCGCGGCAGATTCCTTATCTACGTCGTAAAGTGGGCATTGTCTTTCAAGATTTCCAGCTCCTGCAGGACCGTACGGTTGAAGAGAACCTGCTCTTTGTGTTGCGCGCCACAGGCTGGAAGGACAAGAAGGTGATGAAGAGCCATGTTCAGGATATCCTTTCGCAGGTGGGGATGGGCGACAAGACTTATAAGATGCCTTACCAACTCAGCGGTGGCGAACAGCAACGCGTGGTTATAGCTCGAGCTTTGCTCAACTCACCTGAAGTTATTCTGGCAGATGAACCGACAGGCAATCTGGACTTTGAGACGGGTAACGATATTATGGAATTGCTGTATGGCATACGCCAGGCGGGCATGACCGTCATCATGTCCACGCACAACCTCTCTTGGTGCGATCGCTACCCGGGAAGGCAGTTACTCTTTGCTGATGGAAAGATAAGTGAGCGCGAATAGGCGCATTTGTTTCAGCATAGCCGCCAAACCGTTGCTGCGGGTAGGCGACAAGTGTTCACGTAGTTGGATGCGGTCGATGAAATAGAGATCTGCATCCACTATTTGTTTTGGTGTGTGTCCTGACAACACGCGGATGAGCAGTGCCACGATGCCTTTGACCAGTATAGCATCCGAGTCACCTTGATAGACTACCTTGTCGCCTTCCATGCGGCAGGTAAACCATACTTTGCTCTGGCAGCCGTCTATCAGGTTCTGCTCGGTACGTGCTTCTTTAGGAAATGCGGGCAACCGGTTGCCATAGTCAATGAGCAACGTATAGCGGTCCATCCAGTCGTCCAACAACTCAAATTCTTCGATTATCTCGTCTTGTGTCTCGTTAATTGTCATAATCTGCTTTCTACTTTCTACTTTTTACTTTTGACTTTTTACTTTCGACTTTTCACTCAAACAACAACTGATAAATCTGTTCGGCTAATTGTTGGTCAGCTTCGGGTATGAACCCCGGTGCATCGACCACATGATGTGCCTGCATGTAATAGGGATGTCGTGCTTCCAGCTGCGGACGAATAAAGTTGGTCAGTTCGTTTGCTGTTCGACCTTGCAGCACGGGGCGTTCATTGAGATCGGTCAGCATGAGTCGCTGTGCCAAGTCCTCTGCCTGCCAACGAAGATAGACGCTGGTTCCCAGCTCGTTGAGACACTCCATGTTGTCCTCCCAACAAGGGTATCCCCCACCGGTGGCATAGACCACCTGTTCGTAGGGTGACATGTCGGCGATGTCCTCAAGCACATACTTCTCTTTCTTACGGAAAGCCTCGATACCATACTGGCGAATATACTCAGCCGGAGTATAGCCGTGAATCTGCAAGAAGGCATCATCTAAGTCCACAAAACGCCATCCGGCGCGCTCTGCCAGCAGTCTGCCTACAGTGGTTTTGCCCGCTGCCATATAGCCGACCAAGTAAATTGGTCCGGAGGGTTGGTGTGTTTTAGCCATGTTATGGGTTAGAAAAGTGTTAGTAGGTTTTGTCCCAGTTGGCTGGTGTGTTGTTCTGCCACAATATTTTGCGATCCTCTATATATGCTTCGGTGAAGAGGGCTTTTTTATCAGGGCATTGTATCTGCCCAATCTCACGGCTGTGGCGGTCATAGACTTTGACAATCGAGTGGCACAATGGAGCGCATGCCGTGGTGATGACCACCACCGAGTCTTCGCTCAACACCAACGTGTCAAGACGAACATAGTTGCTCTCATGGTTGAGATTTTCGCCGGTCTGTGCCTTGGCGTTAATGCCAAAAGCAAGTAGCAGGATGAATAGTAAGATTGTCTTTTTCATACCAGCAGAACCACCGCTTGGGCGGCTATTCCTTCTTCGCGACCGACAAAGCCGAGGTGTTCGGTGGTGGTGGCTTTGACGCTCACCTGGTTAATGTTCACCTGCATCACTTCGCTCAGGGTCTGCCGCATGGTCTCGATGTAGGGACTCAGTTTAGGCTGTTGAGCCATCACTGTGCAGTCACAATTACCCAACTCATAGCCTTGTTGGCGCACCATTTCCATCACTCGTTGGAGTAATATTTTGGAATCAATACCCTCAAATTCATTGCCTTTTGTGTCGGGGAAATGGTAGCCTATATCGCGCATGGCGGTAGCGCCGAGCAGTGCATCGCATAGGGCATGAATGAGTACATCAGCATCGGAATGTCCTTGCAAACCTTGCGAATGTGGAATGCGAATGCCCCCAATCCATAATTCGCGGTTAGGGGCAAACGCATGTACATCATATCCAAAGCCAACTTTCATAGTTAAAAGTTAATAATTAATAGTTAATATTGCAAATCTTCTATGGCGCGGTTTTATCTTGTATTATAAAGAACTACGATTCTTTCAAATGATACTTTGTTTTTGTCGTTCGAATGATGCTTGTCAATATTGTCAATAATTTTATTATTTCTATGCAATCTGCATAAATAGAGTTAAAACTTGTTCTGCTTTGCTTTGTGCGTAAATTGCTTCGAAATAATAGATACATTTGTAGTTAAAGCAGCATTAGTATCTTTTTCGCGATCAGGCATACTATGCAATATTAATTTTAACTAATAATTATTAATTATTTACGAGGTCTTTGATGCCGTAGAGATCAAAGCCGAGTGTAAAGCGCATGGTGTTGTTGAGCGGGTTGGTAGAGGCGGTAGCAATGCAGTAACTTACGTCAAGGCGCACGATGCTCAACTTGAAGCCGGCACCTATGGTGAAGTAGCGGCGGTTGCCTTTGAATTTGTTCTCATGGCTGTAACCTACGCGACCAAAGAACTTACGGTCATAGCTATATTCAACACCGGCACCCCACTGAATTTCATCAAATTCCTCTTTGATGCCATTGGGAGCGTCGTTGAACGATTGCCACCAACCATTGGGTGAACTCAACGATGAGAACCAGTCTTGATAGGGTTGACCGGTCAGCAAGTCGCCATTGTCGTCTTTGGCATAGGTGGAACCCCCATTGGCGGGAACCAGCATCTTGTTACCCTCAACCGAGAACAGCAAACGATTGTATTGGTCGAAAGGCAGTTCGTAGCTGGCACCGATACGCAAGTTCGCAGGAATGAAGTTCTGGTGGTCTCCCTTATCGTAGGTCATCTTACCGCCGAGGTTGCTCAGGTTCATACCCAAACCGAAATAGCTGGTACCCAAACCAATCTCAATGGGCTGACGATAGTAGAGCGAGATGTCTGCTGCCATAGTCCAAGCGGGGTAGAGCTCGGTGCCCTTATTGCTTACTGACGAATTGGCTCCGTTGTTCAGGTCACTATACAGGAAACGCAGGGTGGCAGCCATGCTGACATACTCGTGCAGCTTGCGTGAATAAGCAAAGTCTAAAGCCCATTCATTGGGGTGAGCCTCTTGGAACATATTGCCTGTATTGTCAATCAGTTCCACTTTACCCATGGAGAAATAAGTGAAACTGGCGGAGATGGCTTGTAACTCATCAAAGCGGTAGAAACCGGTCACATAGGCCAGGTCAATGTCGCCAACCAACGAGCGCAACCACGGCGTATAGGAAGCAATCACACCACCGCGATCTTCAATGAAAGCATACTTGGCGGCATTCCAGTGCTGTGAGTTCATGTCGGGATTAGTTGCCACACCGATGTCACCCATACCGGCTGCTGCTGCATCAGGTGCAATGGTCAGCGAAGGCATAGCCGTGATGATGGGATTGGTCTTGTCCGATTGCGCCATCAGCGCAAAGGTCAAAGTGGTCATTGCCACACAGGTCAAAAAGAACTTTTTCATAGTATGTGATTAGTTGTTTGGTTTGTTACTGTACAATCAGTTTACCCGTCAGAACGGACGAACCGGTAGTGGGGGTTGAACATTGTATATGATATACATAGATGCCGTGGTAGAGGTGTTTGTCGGCAGGAACAAAGGTCAGTGTTCGTTCGCCCGTCCATGTCTCGCTCAACACTTTCTCGCCATTTAGGCTATAGATACTCAGCACGGTGGTCATTTGTTCGTCCGGTCGGTCAGCCGAGACGCGAAGGGACATTGTATTGGCTGCCGGACAGGGGTTTGGGAAGACGGTCACGCTGTAAAGCACCGGTTCCAACCCTTTGACCACAGTGAAGCGGAGGGCTGCTGTATTGCTGTTGTTGTTCATATCCCATGCGCGGAAGGTGAGACTGTGCTGTCCTTCGGGCAAGGTGGAGAAAGCATAACTGACCTGTCCGCGGCGATAATCGCCATCCACGGTTGTGAAATAGTCGTTGAGAATGAAGGTCTGTTTGTTGTCGTTGTCCAAGACCATCATCAGGTCGTGTCCGATTCCGCTGCCTACGGTATTGATGCCGTATTCGTCATATACATCGGCATAGAAATGGGGCTTCTGACCTGTTTTGCCGCCGTCTTTGAATGCGGGGTTGTCCATGTAGAGTTTCAGCTCCGGACCGATAGTGTCTTTTATGAGCAGGGCCATCGGGTCGCTACCACCCACCACAAAACGGTGGTCATAGCCTATGCCTTCTTGCCCCGCATCAGGGTCAATGGCATAATAGACCAACCGTCCGAGTCCCATGTTGTATCGTAAGTCTTTGGGCATGCGGAAAGTTAGGCTAAACAGCCCGTTCACCACATCTGAGCTGCCATTGAAAAGCAGGTTTGGGTAGTCGGCGTAGGTATAGGGGTAGGGGGGGCGTCCTGCACTGACGGCATCGTTGTCGCGCGTGGTGATAATCTGTTCTTTGTCATAGACCGACAGTTGAACTGTGCCGTTGAAATAGTCGGCAGTATCGCCTTGCTCATTGATGATATAACCATCAATGGTCACTTCTTGCAGTGCGCGCAGCGTGTCGGGTAGGGTAGTGGTGACCACTTCGTGTGACGTGGGGTAGTTGAGCCGAATAGCGGGGTCACCAAACAGGATGTAAGGCATTTTGTTATCGCTGTTGATGCCGCAACGGTTCTTGGCAATCCGCATGACATCGCCCAAAGTCATGTTATAGTCGCAGCATGTTGTGTGACCAAACAGCGTGTCGCACATATAGCGATTGATGGTGTTGTTCTCGTTAGCAAAAACAGTGCGGCATGCCGATACCACAGCTATGGCTCCGCCATTGGGATTGAGCACTGCCAGCTCGGCGGCAGACAGCTCGTCTTTGTCAAAGTGGGCAAAACCGCAGGTCGCCAACATCCAAAAAGCCAGATTGGTGTTGCTCATACTTTCCACATCGCTGCGGGTGAGGAACATCTCGTTGGTGATGTTGCCCGGACTGCCGTGACCGCAGTAGTCCATAAAAAGCACACCATTGTGCATGAGGTTGGTAAAGCGGTTGTAGGCCAGCGGATAACGCTCACCGGCAGCCGAGGCTTCCTGCTGATAGGCATCCAAATAGACTTTGTTGACTATAAAGTTCTTGTTTTTCTGCCGTACCAGTTCGGCGGCTTGGTCAGCAGCCGAGGTGTGCATATTGCTGTCACCATCATCGGCAAGGAAACAGAGTTGCTGTTTCCATGAACCTTGATGGTTGTCGTTCATGTAGTTAATCAGTTTGTCGGTCACTTGTTGGGCTTGAGTGCGTGTGCTGATAGGCAGACGACCGACACCAATTCGCATCTGACCGACCGGATCGGAAAAATAAGTCCCTGACATTCCGTCTTTGTCTTCAAGGAAAGCAAAGTAGTCGTCCGTGGCGTATGCCTTGGTCTCTATGGTCGAGTTGACGGCTTGATAAGTGAGCAGCGTCGGTGTGCCCGAGCGAGGTAGCAACTTGCGGTTGTCAAAGGTGCCATCGCCGAACAGCAACAGGTACTTGGGACGGGTCTCCGGAGAGGAGGCACAATCGTAGAGCATCTTCATCAGCCACCTGTAAGCCGACACATCCGGCGTACCCGATGAGAACTCGTTATAGACCTCTTGGTCGCTGACCACTGCCCAAGTCAATCCTTCTTTGTCGTGGTGGGCTTGGGCCAGTCGAATGGCTTCGCTACGGAATGCCTCGGGGGCGATGATGACATAGTCAATGTCTCTCAATCCGTGCAGGTTCTGCGGTTTGATGGTTTCAACGAATGTGGGTTGCAGGAAGTCTTTACGCCGGGTATTGACTGCCACATAACGGGTTAGTTGCTCGTTGTAGGCGAAGAAAAAGAGTGTATCGCCGTTTCGTGTTGTCGGCACACGGCAGATACTGTCCGGCTGGGTGATGTTCCAGACCTCTGTATTGGCATCTGCTCCGGTCAGGCAATAGCGGCTATATGTCCTGTCGCCGAACAGCTCGCCCAGTTGGAAAGGCAACGAATTGCCTGACAGGTGCAAGCGACAGGGAACATTCAACTCGATATAGTTCAGGTAAACCACGTCCACGGTGTTGGCACTCTCAAAGTCGAGTGTCACCTTTGGGGTGGTCTGTGTTTCTACATTGTGCAGGCGTCTTGAACCGGTCAACGCCATGGTGTATTTGTCGTTGGCTTCGATGACTCCAAAGGTTATGTTGGCTGTGTGACCACCGCAGGTGATGTTCAGTTTGGCATTGCCCTTACCTGTTGATGCGGCTGATACCATGCACGTCATGGGAGCATCGACCGCCGGGGTGGGGAGAGAAAAACTCATCGAAACCGACTGACCGGCATTGATGGCTTCACCATAAAACTCTCTGCCACCGCCATTGAGTCCGTTGAGTGGATCCAAGAGATTAACCATCTCTTTTTCATGCAACAAGCATGCTGTGAAATAGTCGATATCTGTATAGTCTGTCGGTGTCA
>CAMOHN010000002.1 GCA_946615455.1 uncultured Bacteroidales bacterium | reverse complement strand
GGAGAGCGGTCTCCAAAACCGTCAATGTGGGTTCGATTCCTGCCTTCCGTGCAACAAATAAACGTTACAAACATAGCTTCCATCAGACATCTGTCGTCTCTTTTATGCCGGGGTATAGGCACAAGAGGATGTATGTAGATGCCCCTGTGGTGGTGTGTGTTTGTGTCTATTGTTAGAATCTAAGAAAAATCTACTGATATGAAACTCGTAGAAAGCGTTAAAGAATCGTACAACGAAATGGTTCACAAGGTGTCTTGGCCCACTCGCAGTGAGCTGGGACAGAGTTCCGTACTGGTGCTGGTTGCTTCCATTATTCTGGCACTCATCGTATGGCTTATGGACTGGTGTTTTGAGAACATCATGACCTTTATCTATGGTCTTTTCTAACCCTATCTACAAACGTTAAACAACGGCTAAACCATTGTTAAACAACTGTTAAACAACTGCTCAACTATTGTTAAACAACTGTTAAACAACTGCTAAACTATTGTTAAACTATCGTAACTATGGCTGAAAACGACTATAAATGGTATGTACTCCGTGTCATCAGCGGCAAGGAAAACAAGGTACGCGAATATATAGAGAGTGCCTTGCAGACCTCGTCTCTTTTCAAAGAGTATGTTTCTCAGGTACTGATTCCGACGGAGAAAGTGGTTGTGCTGCGCCGTGGTAAACGCACCATTAAGGAGCGTAATAAACTGCCCGGTTATGTGTTGGTGGAGTGTAATCTGACTGACGAGTGCTATCCACTGCTTCGCAACATTCCCAACGTGCTTGGTTTTTTGAGTGACGGACGTACGGACACTAAGCCCGCACCTGTCAGTCAGTCCGAAATCAACAAAATGGTGGGTACCGTTGACGAAACAGAGATAAACTTGCAGTTGGACGAGACCTTCATCGCAGGCGAGAAAGTGAAAGTCATCGAGGGACCGTTCAACGGATTCAGCGGTGTCATTCAGGAAGTCTTGCAAGAAAAGCATAAACTGCGCGTGGTTGTCACCATCTTTGACCGCCAAACACCGCTCGAACTGGGCTTCTCACAAGTAGAAAAAGAGTAGGAGACATTGTTACGGGTCGCTTGTACTACTCGATAGTTTGTTTCAACAGGCGAGAGTTACTGCCGTAACGTACGCATCGCCAAAACTATTAAACAATCAAACAAAATGGCAAAAGAAATCACAGGGTTTATCAAACTCCAGATCAAGGGTGGCGCTGCCAATCCTGCACCTCCGGTAGGACCTGCACTGGGTTCCAAGGGTGTCAATATCATGGAGTTCTGTAAACAATTTAATGCCAGAACGCAAGACAAGGCAGGCAAGGTTCTGCCCGTTGTTATCACCGTCTATGCAGACAAGTCCTTCGACTTCATCGTCAAGACTCCTCCCGTAGCTGTTCAGCTCATTGAGGCAGCCAAGATTAAGAGCGGTTCGGCCGAGCCCAACCGTAAGAAAGTGGCTTCCATCACCGAGGAACAGGTACGTCAGATTGCCTCCGACAAGATGGCTGACTTGAACTGCTTTACCGTGGAGAGTGCCGAGAAAATGGTTCGTGGCACGGCTCGTAGTATGGGTATCACTGTTAAATAATCAAAATTCTCACAACTATGGCAAAATTGACAAAAAATCAAAAGCTGGCTGCTGAGAAGATTGAAGCAGGCAAGCTCTATACTGTGGCCGAGGCTGCAGCACTCGTGAAAGAAATTACCACCACCAAGTTCGATGCCAGTGTGGACATAGATATTCGTCTTGGTGTGGATCCCCGCAAAGCCAACCAAATGGTGCGCGGTGTCGTTTCGCTTCCCAACGGAACAGGTAAAGTAACCCGCGTTCTTGCACTGGTAGGTCCCGACCAGGAGGCTGCCGCCAAAGAGGCCGGCGCTGACTATATCGGTCTGGATGAGTATGTAGAGAAGATCAAGGGCGGTTGGACCGACTTTGATGTAATGATTACCCAACCCCAGTACATGGGCAAAATCGGTGCTCTGGGACGTATCCTCGGCCCCCGCGGCCTGATGCCTAACCCCAAGAGCGGTACTGTTACTCCTGACGTGGCAAAAGCCGTGAAGGAAGTGAAGCAGGGTAAGATTGATTTCAAGGTGGACAAGTTCGGTATTGTGCACACCTCTATCGGCAAAGTGAGCTTCACTCCCGAGGCCATCGCACAGAACGCCAACGAGTTCATTCAGACTATCATCAAGCTCAAACCCGCTGCCAGCAAGGGTACCTACATCAAGAGCATTTATCTTTCCAGCACCATGAGCCAAGGTATCAAAGTGGATCCCAAAACCGTTGAATAACTCTTAACCAGACTAAACTATCATGAAAAAGGAAGATAAAAATGTCATCATCGCTGAGCTTCAGCAGACGCTTGGACAGTATGCTCACTTCTATCTGACCAACATTGAAGGTCTGAATGCCGAGCAAACCAGCAACCTGCGCCGCCAGTGCTTCAGCAATGACATCAAGCTCATCGTAGCCAAAAACACGTTGCTCAAAAAAGCAATGGAGCAAATGGGTGTAGATGCCCAACTGTTCGATGCTTTGAAGGGGAACACAGCCTTGATGCTCAGCAATACGGGTAACGCACCTGCTAAACTCATTAAAGACATTGTCAAGAAAGAGAAAGGCAAACAGGACGTTAAACCCCAACTCAAGGCTGCCTATGTAGAACAGACTGTTTACATGGGAGCTCAAAATCTTGATTTGCTCTCTGCTATCAAGTCCAAGAACGAACTTATCGCCGATGTTGTCGCTCTGTTGCAGTCACCTGCCAAGAACGTACTCAGCGCACTCCAGTCGGGTGGCACCACCATTCATGGTGTCCTCAAGACCCTTGGAGAAAGACCTGAATAAGGTCGCATAATAACGACAGGTATTGACTTGTCAAAGTAAATACAAACAACAAAAAATCTTTTCTAAATTTATACAACTATGGCAGACATCAAAGCTATTGCCGAACAATTGGTAAACCTCACCGTTAAAGAAGTTAACGAACTGGCACAAGTACTCAAAGAGGAGTATGGTATCGAACCCGCTGCAGCCGCTGTTGCTGTTGCTGCTCCCGCAGCTGCCGAAGCAGCCGCCGTTGAAGAGAAAACTTCCTTCGACGTAGTGCTCAAAGAGGTAGGTGGTCAGAAACTCCAAGTGGTTAAGGCCGTTAAGGAGCAAACCGGTCTCGGTCTGAAAGAGGCTAAAGACATCGTTGATGCAGCTCCCGCTACCGTAAAAGAAGGTCTTGACAAAGCCGCTGCTGAGGCTCTCAAGAAAGCCCTCGAAGAGGTAGGTGCTACCGTTGAACTTAAGTAATCACTACCGGGAATGCCCGGTTAATGGTTTAGATCCCATGCCAAAATGGGGTCTAAACCTTTTTCTCTAAATAAGAGAGGTGCCTTAAAAATATTAAACAAATCAAAGAAAAGGCACAAATTGTATTAACAAACATTATATCGAAAATGGCAACCAACCCAAATACACAAAGAGTCAATTTCTCTGCTATGCAGCAGCAGTTCCCCTATCCTGACTTTTTGGACATACAAATCAAGTCCTTCCGCGAGTTCTTCCAGGTGGAGTCCACACCCGAACAACGCAAGCAGGAGGGGCTATTCCGCGTATTCAAAGAGAACTTCCCTATTGCCGATACGCGCAACAATTTCGTTCTCGAGTTTATTGACTACTACATAGACCATCCCAATTACAGCATCGAGGAGTGCATCAAGCGCGGTCTTACCTATGCCGTGCCCTTGAAGGCGAAGCTTAAGCTCTATTGCACCGATCCTGACCATGAGGATTTTGATACGGTCATTCAAGATGTCTATCTGGGCACCATACCCTATATGACCCCTAAGGGCACTTTTGTTATCAATGGTGCCGAGCGTGTCATTGTCAGCCAATTGCACCGCTCTCCCGGTGTGTTCTTCGGCACATCTATGCACTCGAACGGAACCAAACTATACTCTGCTCGTATCATCCCATTCAGAGGTTCTTGGATTGAGTTTGCCACCGATATCAACAAGGTCATGTATGCTTACATCGACCGTAAAAAGAAATTGCCTGTCACCACATTGTTGCGTGCCATCGGATTCGAGTCCGACAAGGAGATTCTTGACTGCTTTGGACTGGCAGAAGAGGTCAAATGCACCCGCGAGAACCTGCAAGATTGCGTAGGTCGCACGCTGGCAGGTAATGTGCTCAATTCGTGGTCTGAGGACTTTGTGGACGAAGACACGGGCGAGGTTGTGTCCATCGAGCGTAATGAAATCATCATTGACCGCGAGACGGAACTGACCGAAGAGTTGATTGAGCGCATTTTGGAATCAAACACCCGCTCCATTCTCTTGCATAAAGAGGAAGCGCGCGAGGCAAGCTATTCCATTATTTTCAATACATTGCAGAAAGACCCGTCGCATTCCGGCAAGGAGGCTGTGCTCTATATCTACCGCCAGTTGCGCAATGCCGAACCTGCCGACGAAGCCACCGCGCGCGAGATGATTCAGAACCTGTTCTTCTCCGAGAAACGGTATGATCTGGGCGAAGTAGGTCGTTATCGAATCAACCGCAAACTCAATATGCATATCCCCGAAGACAAGCGCACGCTCACCAACGAGGATATGATTGAGATCATTAAATACTTGGTCGAACTGTTTAACTCCAACGCTGAGGTGGACGACATCGACCACCTGTCCAACCGTCGTGTCCGCACGGTGGGTGAACAACTATACAATCAGTTCGGCATCGGTTTGGCACGTATGGCTCGCACCATTCGTGAGCGCATGAACGTGCGTGACAACGAGGTGTTCACACCTACCGACCTGATTAACAACAAGGCCATTTCCAGCGTCATCAACTCCTATTTCGGCACCAATGCACTCAGTCAGTTCATGGATCAGCAGAACCCATTGGCTGAGATTACGCACAAGCGCCGTATGTCGGCACTTGGTCCCGGCGGTTTGAGCCGTGACCGTGCAGGCTTTGAGGTGCGTGACGTGCACTATACACACTACGGCCGTCTGTGCCCGATTGAGACGCCTGAAGGTCCTAATATCGGTCTGATTTCGTCCTTGTGTATCTATGCTAAGATAAACAATCTTGGTTTCATTGAGACACCTTATCGTAAGGCGCAAAATGGTGTGGTTGACCTCAATAACGACCACATCATGTACCTCACCGCCGAGGATGAAGAGAACATGACCGTGGCGCAGGGTAATGCCCCTTTGGACGAGAACGGTCGTTTCTTATCCGGTCGTGTGAAGGCTCGTTATGAAGCCGATTTTCCGGTGGTTGAGCCGGACAAGATTGATGCCATGGACGTATCGCCCTCACAGATTGCTTCCATTGCCGCTGCTCTGATTCCTTTCCTTGAGCACGACGATGCCAACCGTGCCTTGATGGGGTCGAACATGATGCGTCAGGGTGTACCCTTGATTCGTCCCGAGGCTCCCATTGTCGGCACCGGCATTGAGGGACAACTCATCCGCGACTCGCGCACTCAACTGGAAGCCGAGGGTGCAGGTGAGGTCACATACGTGGATGCACAAACCATCCGTATCCGCTACAACCGTACCGAAGATGAGGATTTCGTATCCTTCGACTCGGCTGAAAAAGAATATAAACTGCCCAAGTTCCAAAAAACCAACCAAAACACCACCATTGACCTTCGTCCTATTGTGCGTAAGGGTGACCATGTTGAGGCAGGGCAGATTCTCACCGAAGGTTTTGCTACCGAGAAGGGTGAGTTGGCACTGGGTAAGAACCTGAAAGTGGCCTACATCCCATGGAAGGGCTATAACTATGAGGATGCCATTGTATTGAGCGAGCGCATTGTTCGTGAAGACATGTTCACCTCTGTCCATGTGGTTGAGAACCTGCTTGAGGTGCGTGACACCAAACGCGGTATGGAAGAGTTCACCTCTGACATACCCAATGTGTCGGAAGATGCCACCAAGGATTTGGACGAGAACGGTATTGTTCGCATCGGTGCACATATCAAACCCGGCGATATCATTGTGGGTAAGATTACGCCTAAAGGTGAATCAGACCCCACTCCCGAAGAGAAGTTGCTCAAAGCCATCTTCGGTGAGAAAGCCGGTGATGTGAAAGATGCCAGCCTCAAAGCCACTCCTTCGCTGGAAGGTGTGGTCATTGAGCGCAAACTCTATGCACGCAAGATCAAAGACCGCAAGCAGAAAGGTGAAGAGAAAGAGCAATTAGCACAGATGCGCCTTGAGCACGAAGCCAAGGTGGAAGAACTGCGACAGTTGCTCATCAGCAAGCTTGCTACATTGCTCAAAGGACGTACCTCGCAGGGTGTGACCGACATACTGGGAACCGAAGTGATTGCTAAGGGCATGACCTTCACCAAAGAACGTATCAGCATGGTGGATTTCCAGACCGTGTTGCCAGAAGGTTGGTCGTCCGATGCGCATAAGAACGAATTGTGTGTTCGCTGCATACTCAACTATCTGGAGAAAGTAAAAGACCTCGAGGCCGACCTCAAACGTCGTAATTTCAACCTCACCATCGGCGACGAACTGCCCAATGGTATCCAGCAGATGGCGAAGGTTTATCTTGCCAAGATGCGTAAGATTCGCGTGGGTGACAAGATGGCAGGTCGTCACGGTAACAAAGGTATCGTTAGTAAGATTGTCCGCATTGAAGACATGCCTTTCTTGGCCGACGGAACGCCTGTGGATATTGTGCTCAACCCGCTGGGTGTGCCCTCGCGTATGAACATCGGTCAGATCTTCGAAGCTGTTCTGGGTTGGGCAGGCAAGGAGTTGGGTGTCAAGTTTGCAACCCCCATCTTCGATGGCTGCACACTGGAATCGCTCAACGAGTGGACTGACAAAGCCGGTCTGCCCCGTGCCGGTAAGACGCAACTTTATGACGGTGGCACCGGTGAACCCTTTGACCAGATGGCTACCGTGGGTGTAACCTACTTTATGAAACTGGGTCACATGGTGGACGACAAGATGCACGCACGTTCCATTGGTCCGTACAGTCTTATCACCCAACAGCCTCTTGGCGGTAAAGCCCAGTTTGGTGGACAGCGTTTCGGTGAGATGGAAGTTTGGGCACTGGAAGCACACGGTGCTGCTCATGTCCTGCAAGAGATTCTCACTGTCAAGTCCGATGATGTGACCGGACGTGCCCGCACCTATGAGGCAATCGTCAAAGGCGAACCTATGCCTACACCCGGACTGCCCGAATCGCTCAATGTGCTGCTGCACGAGCTGCAAGGCTTGGCTCTGTCCATCACCATGGAATAATGTTATACGGATAAGGACACATAAACAGAAGACTATATTATTATGGCTTACAATAAACAAGATAACGCAAAGAGAACCGGCTTTACCAAGATCAGTATCGGTCTGGCATCGCCCGACCAGATTATGGATCTTTCCTCCGGTGAGGTTCTCAAACCCGAAACCATCAACTACCGCACCTACAAGCCCGAACGTGACGGTCTGTTCTGCGAGCGTATCTTTGGTCCGACCAAGGACTATGAGTGCTATTGCGGCAAGTACAAACGCATCCGTTACAAAGGCATCATTTGCGAGCGTTGTGGCGTGGAAGTTACTGAAAAGAAAGTGCGCCGTGAGCGCATGGGTCACATCCGTCTGGCAGTTCCCGTGGCACACATCTGGTATCTCCGTTCGCTGCCTTCCAAGATGGCAGCATTGTTGGGCATACCCACCAAGAAACTGGAGTCCATCATCTACTATGAGAAGTATGTAGTCATCCAAGCCGGTGTGCTGGACGGACAACGCATTGGCGACAATGTGGTTGAGAGCCGTTTGTTGCTGGATGAGGACGAACTGGAAGAACTGCAAGGTCGTCTGCCCGAAGGCAATGACCAACTTGAGGACGATAATCCCGACAAGTTCATTGCCAAAATGGGTGCCGAGGCGGTCTATGACTTGCTGGTTAAGATAGACTTGGATGCCCTCTCCTATGAGTTGCGTGACACAGCTGCCAAAGACGGTTCGCAACAACGCAAGCAGGAAGCTCTCAAGCGTCTGCAGATAGTAGAAGCTTTCCGTAGCTCCAAGAACAAGAATCGCCCTGAATGGATGATTCTGCATGTTATTCCCGTCACTCCGCCCGAACTGCGCCCGTTGGTGCCGTTGGATGGTGGACGTTTTGCCACTTCCGACCTGAACGACCTCTATCGCCGTGTCATCATCCGCAACAACCGTCTCAAACGACTCATCGAGATCAAAGCCCCCGAAGTCATCTTGCGCAACGAGAAACGCATGCTGCAGGAGGCGATCGACTCGCTGTTTGACAACTCGCGCAAGACAACAGCCATCAAGTCCGATGCCAATCGTCCGTTGAAGTCGCTCAGCGACTCGCTCAAAGGTAAACAGGGACGTTTCCGTCAGAACCTGCTGGGTAAGCGTGTTGACTATTCCGCTCGTTCGGTTATTGTGGTGGGTCCCGAACTGAAGATGCACGAGTGCGGTCTGCCTAAAGACATGGCTGCCGAATTGTACAAACCTTTCATCATCCGCAAACTCATTGAGCGCGGACTGGTCAAGACCGTCAAGTCTGCCAAGAAGATCATTGACCGCAAAGACCCCGTCATTTGGGATATCTTGGAGTTTGTGATGCAAGGACACCCTGTGCTGCTCAACCGTGCCCCGACGCTGCACCGTCATGGTATATTGGCTTTCCAACCCCGAATGATTGAGGGTAAGGCCATACAGTTACACCCGTTGGCTTGTGCCGGTTTCAACGCTGACTTCGATGGCGACCAGATGGCAGTGCACTTGCCCTTGAGCAACGAAGCCGTACTGGAAGCCCAACTGCTCATGCTCGGCTCGCACAACATACTTGACCCTGCCAACGGTAATCCTATTACCGTTCCTTCACAGGATATGATTCTCGGCCTGTACTACATCACCAAACCCCGTACCGGCGAGAAGGGTGAAGGACTGATTTTCTATAGTCCCGAAGAGTGCTTCATTGCGCTCAATGAAGGACGTGTGGATATCCATGCCAATATCAAAGTGCGTATCGACGGTCAGATCATCGAGACTACCCCCGGGCGCGTGATGGTCAACCAGTATGTGCCTGATGAGGTGGGTTATCAGAATGTGACATTGAAGAAAGGTGCGGTCAAGACCATCATCTCCAAGGTCATCAAGACCTGCGGTGTGGCACGCACAGCCAAGTTCTTGGACGACATCAAAGACCTGGGTTACAAGATGGCGTTCAAGGGCGGCTTGAGCTTCAACCTGAACGACATCTTGATTCCTGAAGAGAAGAAAGACCTCGTTGCAAAAGGTAATGCCGAGGTGGAACAGATTACCGAACTCTATAACTTCGGTGAAATGGGCGACGATGAGCGTTACAACAACGTTGTAGGTGCATGGAACAAGGTCGATGCCGCTGTCACCGATGTACTGATGAAGCACATGGAAGAGGCAGATCAGGGCTTCAATTCCGTCTATATGATGATGGACTCCGGTGCCCGTGGTTCCAAACAACAGATCAAACAGTTGGCAGGTATGCGTGGTTTGATGGCTAAACCGCAGAAAGCCGGTGCAGCCGAAGGTCGTCAGACCATTGAGAACCCTATTCTGTCCAACTTTAAGGAAGGTCTGTCCGTGTTGGAGTACTTCATTTCTACTCACGGTGCTCGTAAAGGTCTGGCCGATACGGCATTGAAGACTGCCGATGCGGGTTATCTTACTCGTCGTCTGGTCGATGTGAGTCACGATGTGATCATCACCGAAGAGGACTGCGGTACGCTGCGTGGTTTGACGGCTCATGCCATCAAGCAGAATGATAACGTGGTGGCTACCCTGACCCAGCGTATTTTGGGTCGTGTGTCGGTGCATGATATTCATGACCTGGACGGCAATTTGATAGTGGCTGCAGGCGAGGAGATTCGCGAAGCCCAGTGCGATGCCATCGAAGCAGCTGGCATTGAGGAAGTTGAGATTCGTTCCGTCCTTACCTGTGAGGCAAAGAAAGGTGTCTGCGCCAAGTGTTATGGGCGCAATCTGGCTACCCGTCAGATGGTGCAGAAAGGTGAGGCAGTCGGCGTGATTGCTGCACAAGCCATCGGTGAGCCCGGTACACAGTTGACACTCCGTACTTTCCACTCGGGTGGTGTTGCCGGCAATGCCGCCACTCAGAACACCTATGCGATCCCTCGTGATGGTCGTATCGAGATTGACGAGTTGCGCACCATCACCACCGAAGCCGGTGATACCATTGTGGTTAGCCGTCTGAACGAAATGAAACTGGTGGATACTGCCACCGGCGTTATCCTGACCACCTTCAACATACCCTATGCATCCAAACTGTTTGTTACCCCCGGGCAAGAGTACGCCAAGGGGCAGCAAGTGTGCGAGTGGGATCCTTATAAGGCCGCTTTGGTCATTGAGACTGCCGGTCGTCTGCAATATGAGGATGTCATTGAGGGTATAACAGCCAAGACCGAGACCGATGAACAGACCGGTAAGAAAGAGGTCTATATCACTGATACCAAGGACAAGAGCCGTATGCCTATGGCGCACATCTTGGATAGTGCCGGCAATGTGGTTCGTTCCTATAACCTGCCCGTCAAGGCCATGCTGGTGCATCCTGATGGTGCTGAGGTGAAGGTGGGTGACAACCTCTTTACACAAACCCGTGCCTTTGGTACAGCCGGTGATATCACCGGTGGTCTGCCCCGTGTGACCGAGCTGTTTGAGGCTCGTAACCCGTCTAACCCTGCCATTGTGGCTGAGATTGACGGTGAGGTCAGCTACGGCAAGATCAAGCGTGGTAACCGTGAAGTGAGCGTCACTTCTCGTTTGGGCGAAGTCAAGTCCTATCTGATACCCCTGTCTAAGCAGATACTGGTTCAGGAAGGCGACTATGTCCGTGCCGGTGTGGCTCTGTCCGATGGTGCCATCACGCCCGATGATATCTTGCGCATTCAGGGTCCTACCGCCGTGCAAGACTATATAGTGAACGAGGCTCAGTCTGTCTATCGTCTGCAAGGTGTGGAAATCAATGACAAACACTTTGAGATCATTGTTCGCCAGATGATGCGCAAGGTGCTCATCAATGAGGCAGGCGATACCCGCTACTTGGAGAACCAGATTGTGGATAAGATGGACTTCCTTGAGGAGAACGATCGCATCTGGGGTAAGAAAGTGGTGACCGATGCAGGTGATTCTGAGGTACTACATGCCGGACAGATTGTTACTGCGCGCCGTCTGCACGATGAGAACTCGGCTCTGCGCCGTCGTGACCGTAAGTTGGTTGTTGCCCGCGATGCCGAATGTGCAACCGCTCAACAGATTCTGCAAGGTATCACGCGTGCTGCACTCGGAACCAAGTCCTTCATGTCCGCTGCATCCTTCCAAGAGACCACCAAGGTGCTCAACGAAGCTGCCATACAAGGTCGTGTGGACTATCTGGAAGGCATGAAAGAGAACGTAATCTGCGGTAATCTTATTCCGGCAGGAACCGGTTTGCGCGAGTTCCAACGCATGACCGTTCACAACAAGGAAGAGTATGCCGAACTGCAAGCTGCTAAATCAACGGACGATGCAGACGCATAAAACACTCAATTTCGCCCTTATTGGCGCGGCAGGCTATATAGCCCCGCGCCATATAAAGGCGATTGCCGACACGGGCAACAACCTGATGGTGGCCTATGACAAGTTCGACTCGGTGGGACGATTGGACAGCTCGTTCCCCGACTGTTCTTTCTTTACGGAGAACGAGCAGTTTGACCGTTTCTGCTCAAAGCAGATGCGCACAGCCGACCCGCTACATTGGCTCTCTATCTGTACGCCCAACTATACTCACGACGCTTTTATCCGTTACGGGTTGCGGCTCGGAGTGAATGTCATTTGCGAAAAACCGCTGGTGCTCAACCCCTACAACATTGACAACCTCGTCCAGTTGGAACAAGAGACAGGACACCAAGCCTACACCATCCTTCAACTGCGTTTGCACGACGCGATTGTGCAACTGAAGAAGAAAGTGGAAAATGGTCCGAAAGACAAGGTCTATGATGTAGATCTGACTTATATCACATCGCGGGGCAAATGGTACTATTCAAGCTGGAAAGGTGATATACACAAGTCCGGCGGTGTCGCCACCAATATAGGCGTGCACTTTTATGACATGCTCCAATGGATTTTTGGTGCAGTCAAGCAAAACACGGTGCACATCATGTCCTTTGACCGCGTGGCGGGTTATTTGGAGTTGGAGCGTGCCCGTGTGCGCTATTTCCTCTCCATCAATGCCGACTGCCTACCGGCCAATGCCGTTCAAGGTGAGAAGCGCACGTTCCGTTCGCTCTCTATTGATGGCGAGGAGTTTGAGTTCTCGCAAGGCTTCACCGAATTGCACACCGAGTCCTATAGACGCATTTTGTCCGGCCAGGGATTCCGCATCAGTGAGGCTCGTGAATGCATCGAGTTGGTCAGTCAGATTCGTCATGCGCAGCCTATTGGTCTGCAAGGCGACTATCATCCATTGGCGCGTTTGCCATTGGCTCCGCACCCCTTTGGATGGGATGAAAAACGGTAATAAGCGTCATTTCTGTTTTTAAGAAAGCACTATGAGACCCTCACAACCCTTCTTTCGGATTCTCACGGTCGTGGCTATTGTGTTGTTGCTGGCTTCTTGTGTCACGAGTAAGCAGGTTAACCTTATGCAAGACCCTGCCCGCGACAAACGTATACCCGCCTATACCGACACGCTATCATACATTGACTATGAGTTGCGCTCGGGTGACCGGTTGTTTGTGCGTGTCCACTCGGTGGACGAGAATGTGCAACGGCTCTTCAATGCCGCCATCAGTTCATCCAATAATAACAATTTTTACGGCAACTACAACAATTTCAATGCCAATTCCTATGGAACGGGCAGCATAACCGAGTTATATACGTACCAGGTGTTGGATGACGGCACGATGGATTTCCCTTTGGTAGGACGATTGCATGTGCGCGGACTCAACACACGGCAGGTCAAGGCATTGCTTGAGCAGGAGTTGGGCACCTACATCAAGGACTATGGCGACTTTAAGATGGTGTCGGTGGACGTGAACATTGTCCAGCGTACCTATAGTGTTATTAGTCAGCGTGGGGCAGGCACCTACAGCATACGGCGTGAAAAACTCACCATCTTTGAGGCACTGGCACAAGCCGGTGATGTGGGAGACTGGTCCGACCGCTCCAAGGTCAAGGTGGTGCGCGAAAAAGAAGGAAAAACCGAGGTCATTAGTTTTGACTTGCGTTCCAAGGACATCATCAACTCCGAGTTCTACTATGTGGAGCCCAACGATGTCATTTATGTTCAACAGCTCCGTGGCAAGGCCTTTGGTGTGTCCAACATAGCCACATCGGTGGCAGTGGTGGCAACTACTTTGTCTTTCGGAGGCTTTGTCTATGCGCTTGTTCAACGAATCATCACTGCATCGAAAGGAACCAAATGATGAAACAGACATTCTCTTTCTTTTGCTCTTTCTTGCTTTTTGCGGTGTTGATGCTTCTGACCGGCTGCTACGGGCATCGTCAGGTAGGTCTGCTGCAAGACCGCAAAGACCTGCCCCACTATGACAGCGTGGGCTATCAGCCGTATCGCTTACAGGTCAATGACGAAATAGTGTATCGTATCATCAGTCTTGACCAGACCGTGGCAAAAACTATGATTGATGCCATGGGGAACAACGTCGGCACCAACTATAACAACGCCTATCCCTATCGGATCTATCCCGACGGTACGGTGGATTTGCCTTTCACGCGTGCAGTGCGTTTGGAGGGACTGACTGAAACTGAAGCACAAGATACAGTCAAGCGATACATCCGCGAGATTATTCCCGATGCCGAAGTCAAACTGGCTATGTACAACAAGTACTTTACAGTCCTTGGTGACATCAGTCCCGGTGTGCGCTATATCTATAAAGACCGCATGACCATCTACCAAGCATTGGCAATGACCGGTGACCTGCTCAATTCGGGTGACCGGCGACATGTGCGCATCATTCGCCCTCATGGCAATGCCGAACCCGAGGTGTTGGAGTTTGACCTGCGCACCAATACGCTCATTGACTCCAAGTATTACTATATCTATCCCAACGACCTTATCTATGTCAGCCGTGAGCCAGCCGCGTTCTTCAAACAAGACTCCTATACAGCGTTCCTTGGCATCATCACCTCGTCCGTCTCGCTCTTGGTGTCCGTACTAACCTATATCACCTATATACCGGGTGTGAAATAAACATAAGACCGACCACTTTAATTCCCCTATCGATATGGAAAAAGACAATCCTTACAGCTCTGCTAATCCGTACGACAATCCTTATAGGGATGCCAATCCGTATCAGCAGAATCCGTATGGGAATCCCTATCAGAATCCCTATCAGAATCCCTATCAGAATCCGTACCAGAACCCGTATCAGAATCCCTATTTGGCTTCGCCTTATCAACAGGCTCCCATGCAAGAGGAGACCCGTAGCAACTTCAACCTCATGGAGTGGCTGGTTCGCGTGGTGCACTATTGGTACTTGTTTGTCATTGCCGCTGCCTTGGCGTATGGCGTGGCGGCTCTGCTGAACCGAAAGTGGATTGAGGAATATGAGTCATCGGGAACAATCTTGATTAAGGAAACAGGATCTTCCTTTGCCAGCCAACAATCTCTGTTCCAAGGATTCGGTCTGGAGAACGTGTATAAGAACATCAACAACCAGATGGTGCTCTTGACCTCGTATGACTTGATATCTCGCGTAATAGACTCCATCCCATTCTTACAAGTGGACTATATCTCGCAAGGTCGTTTCAAGACCCGCAATCTGTATCGGAACACACCGGTGATTGTGGAACCCGAATTTATAGATAACCGAGTCAAAGGACTGCTGTTCCAATGCACCTTCAAGGGTGACGGCACGATGCATATCCATTCCATGGACGAGAAACGCCCGTATGAAGCCGATGTGCGCTATGGCGAAAAAGTGTCGTCATCATATTTTACTGCAACTTTTTGGCCCAGCGAACACATCAGCCAGTCGGGACAAATTTATTTCCGATTCCGTACCAAAGACGGTCTGGTTAATGAGTTCCAAACCAAAATGCGCCATGACTTTGTGATGGACGGTAGTTCGGTACTTAGACTCACACTAACGAGCCAAACGCCCGATCGTGACTGTGAGTTTATCAATAAACTGGCAGAGATATACTTGCTGCAGAACTTGGAGCGCAAGAACGAAGTGGCAGAACGCTCCATCCAGTTCATCAACCAACAGTTGGAAGCCTTGCAAGCCTCGCTGGAACAGAGCGAAGGGGCGATGACGCAGTTTAGAAACGAAAACAAACTGGTCAGTGTCAGTGAATATGCCGGCACTTTGGTTTCGCAAATGAACAGTTATGACCAAAAGAACATGGAGCTGCGGCTCAAGGAGACCTATCTGGACTACCTGACTAATTACTTGCAAGAATCCATTGAGGATGGCACCATCGCTTCGCCTTCATCGTTGGGACTGTCCGAGTCAACGCTATCTTCGTTGGTATCACAACTCAATACCCTCCAACTGCAACGCGGCGAATTGAGCGAGAAGAACATCTACTATGTCAAGCTGACCAACGACATCAACAATGTCAAGGTCACTATTGAAGAGGTAGTCAAGTCCATGCGTGCCACACTCGAGATTGAGAAAGCCGACCTCAAGAAACGCTATGCCGAGGTGGAAAGAGATATGAAGACGCTGCCTGCTAAGGAGTTGGAGATGATCAGTATCGAGCGCAACTATCGCATTGATGACAATTACTATACTTTCTTCCTCCAGAAACGCGCCGAGGCAGAGATACAACGAGCGTCTAACACGCCCGATAACGAGATAATGGATCGTGCGCGTCCTATTTACATAGTCAATGCCAAAAGCAAAAAGCAGACAACCACCACATGCTTGATTATCGGTTTGCTGATTCCCCTCGCGCTCATCATTCTGACCGAGTTGACCAACGACAAGGTGCGTACACCCAAGGAAGCAGAGAGTCTGAGTAATTTCCGTTTGTTGGGCTCTGTACGCCATGCCAAGACGCAAAACCCGACCTTGGTCAAGACCAGTCCTCGCTCCAGTTATGCCGAGATGCTCCGAGCCATTCGAACACGTGTTGAATTCGTCACAGGTAAGAAGAGCGGCATCACCATCTGTGTCACTTCAACCGAGTCAGGTGATGGTAAGACCTTCTTGTGCTCTAATCTTGCCGCACTCTATGCCATGACCGGCAAAAAGACTTTGCTCATCGATATGGATATCCGTAAGCCTAATATCCACACCAAATTAGGATTGGTCGATCATACCACGGGTATATCCAACTACCTGAATGGAGACTGTGAGTTGAGCGACATACTGCTCAAACACGAGCCGTTTGACTTTGACATCATTCCCGCCGGTACCATTCCGCCTAATCCGGGCGAATTGATTCACTCGGACAAACTGATCGATCTCTTGGAACAACTCAAGAAGGAGTATGCCTTCATCATCATTGATACCTCGCCAGTAGGGCAGGTACCCGATGCGTATTCCATCATCGAGCAGACTGACATCACCTTGTTTGTCATCCGCTGCTTGCAGACCAGCAAGTCTTTCTGCCGTCAGACCTTGTCGCAATTGGCTATCAACCACCGTAGTAAGATTAATCTTGTTCTTTCTGATGTACCCACAGAGGGCTTCCATCGCGGCTATGGTTACGGCTATGGTTATGGCTACGGCTATGGTTATGGTTCGTCATACGGCTATGGTTATGGTAACGGGTCTGGCTATGGTTATGGTTACGGCTATGGTTATGGCTATGGCACACGCAAGAACGGCTGGCGATACAAATACGGACAATACTACAACCGCCTCTTCCATAAACAACCCAAAGAAGAGATCCATTACTATATGGACGATGATGATACATAAGTCATAGACCATGTTTTTGATACAAGACACATTGGTCAGCCTTGATGTGATTGAGAAGGATTTCTGTTGCGACCTTGCAGCGTGCCACGGTAAGTGCTGTATTGAAGGAGATGCAGGTGCTCCTGTTGAGGAAGACGAATTGAACGAGATTGAGCGCTTGTTGCCGCTCATTCGTCCACGCATGAGCCGCAAGGCACTGCGGGTGTTGGCTCGACAAGGGGTCAGCTATTTGGATCCCTCGGGCGAACGGGTACTATCTATTGTGGATAATCGCGAATGTATCTTTATGCAGCGTGATGAGAGGGGCTGTTGTTTTTGCTTGTTTGAACAGGCCGCAGAGCAAGGACTGACCACTTGGCGCAAACCCATATCGTGTGCACTCTATCCCATCCGGCTAACAAGGGTGGGGCAGCGTATTGGAGTTGAGTACCACCGTTGGGACATCTGCTATCCGGCAAGACTATTGGGCAAGAAGAACCGACTGCCGCTCTATCGTTTTTTGCGCGAACCGCTCATCAGACGATTCGGTCAAGCATGGTATGACGAACTAGAACTAACAGCACAAGAATGGAAAAAACAATGCGCGCAGAGATCATCACAATAGGTGACGAACTGCTAATCGGGCAAGTGGTGGATACCAACTCGGCGTGGATGGCCCGGCGCCTCAACCAAACAGGCATCAGCCTTTATCAAATCACATCGGTGCACGATGACAAAGAGCATATACAGACAGCCCTTCGAGATGCGATGCTCCGTGCTGATATTGTTCTGACCACCGGCGGACTGGGACCGACCAAGGACGATATAACCAAGCAGGTGCTGTGTGACTTTTTTCATACGCGCCTTGTTCCCAGCCCTGAGGTGGAACAGCATGTCAAGAGTATCTATAAAGACCGTCCACAAGTACTCAATCGGCTAACTGCAACCCAGTGGCTGGTGCCCGAGTCGGCAATCGTACTGCCCAACCGCATAGGCAGTGCACCGCTCATGCTGTGGGATAGGGACGAGCATATAGTGGCTGCTATGCCGGGTGTCCCGCACGAGATGGAAGTGGCGATGGACGAACAGATACTGCCCTATCTCAACCACTGGTTGGAGGAACGGCATATCAACACCCGTATCTATCATCTTACCCTCACCGTTAAAGGCATTCCAGAGTCGGCTTTGGCTCTGCAAATAGAGGACTTTGAGGATAGCTTGCCCGAAGGGATGCACTTGGCTTATCTGCCCAAAGACGGCAAGATACGCCTGCGTCTAAGCTCTTACGGCGAGTGCAACGAAGAGCAGATGCACTCCCGCTTTGAACAACTCAAACAATTGGTTGCCAATTATTTGGTGGAAACAGAATAAATACACAATAATCATTATGGAAACGAAACGAAAAGTATGGCTTTGGATTACAGCCATTCTTGTGCTGGGCCTGGCAGCTTTTTTTTACTTCAAATTTTGCTTTGTCTATGCCATAGGTGACAATACGGGCAGTATCAACTACTTCAAGCGCGAGGGCTTCATCTTTAAGACCTTCGAGGGCAAGATGATACAGACCGGCACTCGCAAGGGCATGGAGTCCTACGAATTCAAATTCTCGGTCACCGACGAGCGTATCGCACAGCAAATCAGAGATAATGCTGACAAAGAACTTACTCTCATCAGCAAACAGTATTTAGGCGCATTGCCCTGGCGTGGGGATAGCAAGTATGTAGTGGATAGTGTCGTGGTGCGTTCTAAAAACGCCATTCAATAAACACTTGATACACTATTTCTAACCTCATTTAGTATGCTTACTTCCGAACAAGATAATCTTGTCAAGATTTACGAGCGGAGTTTCCGCAACAACTGGTCATCGGACGCAATCACCGACTACGGAACAACCAACACGCTGACCTATGGGCAGATGGCAGAACAGATAGCCAAGTTGCATCTTCTCTTTGCTGCCGCCGGCATTGCCAAAGGCGACAAGGTGGCGGTCATGGGACGCAATAACTGCAATTGGGTTACCGTCTATTTGGCATCCATTACCTATGGCTCTATCATTGTACCTATTTTGCAGGACTTTAAGCCTAACGATGCCATGCATATTATCAACCATTCCGATTCACGCCTTCTCTTCATCAGTGACCCTATTTGGGAAGGTATGGATCTGGAGCAGATAGAGCAGGTGCAGGCTGTCTTCTCGTTGGCTGATTTTCACCGGATAGCATCTCGCATAGTCGAGGCGGTTACATGGGATGGTGCTTGTCAGGCTTTTGCACAACACTACCCCAATGGCATGACGCCTGACGATGTGCACTATGATGACCGTCCCAACAGCGAAATTGCTTCCATCAACTACACCAGCGGGACAACCGGTTTCTCCAAAGGGGTGATTACCCTTTGTAATGCCCTTGCCAGCCATTTGAAGTTTTTCTTTGAAACTAAACGTATCTTCCCCGGTTGCCGCCATGTAGCTTTTCTTCCGTTGGCGCACGCCTATGGCTGCATAGTGGACTTCTTGGGCAGCCTTGCCGCCGGTGGACACACCTATTTCATCGGTCGCACACCTGCTCCTAAGATACTCTTGCAGGCGTTCAAGGAGGTGCAGCCTACGCTCATCCTCTCCGTTCCTCTTATTCTTGAGAAGATTTATAAGAAACAGATTGCTCCGCAGATTGCCAAACCACCGGTTTCGTGGGTACTGAAGGTGCCTTATTTGAGTGACCTTGTGTTGGACAAGATTCGCCAACAACTCATGGACGCTTTCTGCCTTACGGGCGAACACGCGCAAGTCATCATCGGTGGCGCTCCCCTCAACAAAGAGGTGGAGGATTTCTTGTACAAAATCCGTTTCCCCATGACCGTCGGCTATGGCATGACCGAATGTGCTCCGCTCATATCGTGGACACCATGGGACAAGAGTCGTGCAGGGTCGTGCGGACAGGTATTGGACGGGTATATGGAAGCCCGCATTGTTGAACCCAACGACGAGGGTATAGGCGAAGTACAAGTGCGTGGCGAACATGTCATGGTAGGTTATTACAAGAACGAGCAAGCTACAGCCGAAGTCTTCACCGAGGATGGATGGCTGCGCACCGGTGACCTTGGCTATATTGACCAAGACGGATTCCTCTATATACGCGGACGGAACAAGACGATGCTGCTCAGTGCCAACGGGCAGAACATCTACCCCGAAGAGATAGAGGCAAAACTGAACAACATGCCCTATGTGGCGGAGTCCATTGTGTTGCAGCATGACAACCAACTCTTTGCCCTTGTCTATCCTGACTATGATGCTATAGACCAAGCACACATGGATCGCCAGACCCTGGACCAAGCCATGGAGCAGGTACGCAAAGACCTCAACCTTCAACTGGCTTCCTACGAGCAGATTGCCAAAATACAACTCTATCCGCATGAGTTTGAGAAGACACCTAAGAAGTCCATCAAACGCTTCCTCTATACAACGGTGACCAACTTATAAACACAAGCAATGAATCTGTGCATTGACCAAGGCAATTCGCGCACCAAAGTGGCGTTGTTTGAGACCGACAACCGCTTGGTAAAGAGTTTTATATACAAGACCTTCTCTTCGGCAGATGTCAAGCGGCTCTTCACGCTCTATCCCATTGAGGACAGCATCGTCTCGTCGGTGGTTAACATAGAACCTTCTGTGGTCAATGCGCTCAATCGGCATAGTCGACATTTCGTTTTGCTGGACCACCATACCCCCATTCCCATAGTCAATGACTATGAGTCGCCGCATACATTGGGACAAGACCGCTTGGCTGCTGCCGTTGGAGCAGCAGCCTTGTTCCCTAAAAAGGATGTGCTTATCATCGATGCCGGCTCTGCCATTACCTACGATGTACTCTCTCATGAAGGTCATTACCTTGGCGGCAACATCGCTCCGGGCATTCGTGTGCGATTGCAGTCGCTGCATCGTTTGAGCAAGAAGCTGCCTTTGGTGGATGTGGACGAGAACGCGATGCTCCCTCTGTTGGGCAAGAACACCAACGATGCCATTGCCGCCGGTGTTGTTCGAGGGGTGGCTTTTGAGGTCAAAGGCTATATCCGCGCTTTGCGAGCCGAACAAGACACAGTGGCTGACTTGCAAGTGGTGCTCACAGGCGGACATGCGCCCTTTATTCTCAATCATGTCAAAGACGACCTTCACCACGAGAAGAACCTTGTGCTCATAGGGCTGAATGTCATTTTGACACACAACATGCAAATTGAAAAAAACGACGCACTATGATACTGATTGCCGACTCTGGCTCCACCAAAACCAACTGGTGCCTCATGACTGCATCGGGACACCGTCAGGTCTTTCCAACCGAGGGACTGAACCCGTTTTTCATGTCCGGTGAGCAAATGCTGACCGTCCTCAACGATCGGTTGTTGCCGCAAATAGCCAAACATCTGTGGGCGGGAACCATTACCCATGTCTTTTTCTACGGAGCGGGCTGTACGCCACAAAAAAGCCCGGTCTTGGCAGAAGTGCTCAGCCGTGTCTTCACAAAGGCGCAAGTTGTGGTTGAGTCGGACATGTTGGGCGCAGCCCGTGCACTGTTCGGCAACGGACAGGGAGTGGCTTGTATCTTGGGTACGGGCAGCAACAGTGCTCTGTACGA
>CAMOHN010000001.1 GCA_946615455.1 uncultured Bacteroidales bacterium | reverse complement strand
ATTGGTCGTATCTGGGATGTGGTCTATAACTGCCGCCGGTGGGAGGACAACTCCGATGCCAACTGTGACACAGATGCCATGAACCGCAACAACCTCTACAAAGACCGCCTACGCACATGGGAACTGCAAGCACGCCAATCCCTCGGATTCGAGTCGGCATAGTCACAGCTCCGCATATTGACTATGAAACGAGCGAACACAACGGGCAACCAACTTTTGTGCTGCACGGTGTGCGCATCGGCATAGGATTCCATTGGGACAGAGAGGAGACCCAAGAGTTTGCCGGCACACTTCACATCATCCGGAACGCCGACGACACCGAGACGGCAGTCAATGAGATTGGGTTGGAGGATTACTTAGTGTCGGTCATCTCGTCGGAGATGTCGTCCGACAGCCCCATTGAACTATTGAAGGCACACGCTGTCATCTCCCGCTCGTGGGCTATGCGTGCCATAGCCGCCAATCGTGCTTCGGCGGGCAGTTTACGGCAGACCGCCTATGAGAGCAACGGGCACATCGGCTACGATGTTTGTGCCGACGACCACTGCCAACGGTACGAGGGCATACGAAAAATCAACGAACGAGCTGTTTCCGCCGTCCGTGCCACAGCCGGACAAGTACTGACCTACCAAGGCGAGGTGTGCGATACACGCTTCTATAAGTGTTGCGGTGGGCGAACGGAAGTGTTCAGCACCTGCTGGGAAGACAAGGATGTGCCTTACCTGCAGTCAGTGGAGTGCCCCTATTGCCAACGGGCAGTGGAACGGCTGAAACGCAATGAACCGGCTATTCTGCATTGTTTGATTCACTACGACCAACAGACCCGCGATGCCCACGACTGGACGGTAGCATACACGCAGGCGGAACTGCAAAGCATACTCCAAGAGAAGGCGGGCATTGATGTGGGTAGCATTCGTCACCTCCACCCTCTCCAACGCGGTGCTTCCGGACGCATTTATAGTCTTCAGATTGAAGGAGAAACAGGGAGTATCGTATTGGGCAAAGAGTTGAAGATTCGCCGTGCATTGAGCCGCAGTTGCCTCTACTCGTCGTGGTTCACGGTGGAGGAACAACCTGCCGAGCGTCCCGAGCGTTTTGTGCTGCATGGTCACGGCTGGGGACACGGTGTGGGACTATGCCAATTGGGAGCAGCCGAAATGGCATTGGAAGGGAAGCAGTACGAGGACATACTGGCTTACTACTATCCCAATTCTGAACTATCTAATCTTGGGGAACAGGCACCACAAAACAGCCTTTGAACTTGGTCTGCAGTTGGTCGCACACCTTTTGGGCTTCCTGCTCGGTCTGATAGCGACCGTACATGTACTTGTACCACTCGCCACGACGGGTATAGAAACAACCTTTCAGTCCCTTGAACTCGGGGTCATTCTCGCTCAATTCGCGTCGCGATGAGAAGATCTGCACCGTATAGTTGCCCGCTGTGGAAACGGCGGGTGTTTCTTTTTGTTCAGCAGCAGGTTGAGCAGATTGGGTGGTTTGAGCAGGTTGTGCAGCAGGCTGTTCAGGTGTAGAGACTTCATTTTTTGGTTGTTCTGTTTGGGCAGGTGCAACAGTCGCTTCCATTGTGCCGGTGACGGACTGATAGTAAGTACAGAAAGCGGTGAAGATGGCATCGGTGATTTCGCGTTTGCCCTTGTCCGTGCCGAGGTATTGTTCTTCTTCTTTGTTGGATACAAAACCCATCTCGACCAACACACTGGGGCAAGCCGACTTGAGCAGTACCCAAAAAGCCGCCTGACGCACACCTCGGTCGCCGCGTTTGAGGGTATTGACAAACTCATTCTGCACCATAGTGGCGAATTTGAGGCTGCGATCCATATACTGGTTCTGCATGAGTTCGAACATGATGTAAGAGTCGATGCTGTTGGGGTCAAACCCTTGATAGGTGGTCTGATAGTCCGCCTCAAGTTTCATGACGGCATTCTCACGCATGGCGACATCAAGGTTCTTCTCCATCTTATCCGTACCGAGAATAAAGACTTCGGCACCGGAAGCTTTGCGGCTCTCCGCCGAGTTGGTATGGACACAGATGAACAGGTCGGCATTGTTGCGATTGACTATGTTGGCACGCTCCTGCAAGGCTATGAATACATCAGTGGAGCGGGTGAGCACCACATTGACATCGGGGTAGGCTGTGCGAATCTTGGAAGCCAGACGCAGCGACACATCCAAGTTGAGGTCTTTCTCTTTGAGTTTGAGCACATGTCCTATGGCACCATAGTCCTTACCGCCGTGCCCGGCATCAATGACCACTGTAAAGGCACGAACAGGCAACACCATGAACATAAAAAACGAACCAAGAAGCAGTATTTTGCGCACAAGCCACATAGTAAGCAGAAGTGAAATAATTAAACAACAATAAGTGCAACAAAAGTAATGCCGTTTGCCACACCTACCATAACAGAAGCAGAATTTTGACAATTCGGGCGTAGTTTTCCGTTTTTTTCAGGCAAAAATTGTACACATTTCGGAAAAAAGATATTTTTGCGCGTTTATTGTGCTGTTTCTATGAAGGAGAGCGAATTTACACCGGAAGAAGATCGGATGATCGAGCAGGCTTTTGAGGAACTGCTGGACGACTATGCACATACCATCCACAAGCAGAAGGTGGAGATTATCACGCGTGCTTTCCGCTTTGCCAATCAGGCGCATCGCGGGGTGAGGCGTTTGAGCGGTGAGCCGTACATCATGCACCCTTTGGCTGTGGCACGCATTGTGGTGCGCGAGATAGGTCTGGGCAGCACCAGCATTTGCGCCGCCCTGCTGCACGATGTGGTGGAAGATACCGACTATACCGAAGAGGACATAGAACAGCAGTTCAATCCGAAGATTGCGCAGATTGTCAGCGGTTTGACAAAAATCAGCGGGGGTGTGTTTGCCACCCAGGATGAGAAGCAGGCTACCAACATCCGCAAGTTGGTGCTGACCATGTCAGACGATGTGCGCGTGGTACTCATCAAGATTGCCGACCGCCTGCATAACATGCGCACACTGTCTGCCCAACAGCCTGAGAAACAGCGCAAGATAGCCCAAGAGACCATGCTCATCTATGCTCCGTTAGCACACCGGCTGGGCTTGTTCCCCATCAAAAGCGAACTGGAAGACCTCAGTTTCCACTACCTGCACCCCGACATTTACGCCGAGATAGACAGCAAACTCGCTGCCGTCAAGGAGGTGCAGATGGAAGACTATCGCACTTTTGTGGAGCCTATCCGCAAGAAACTGAACGACATGGGCATGCACTTCACCATCTCGGCACGACTGAAATCCGTCTTTTCCATCTGGGAGAAGATGCAGAAGAAGAACATCCCCTTTGAGGATGTGTATGACCTGTTGGCAGTGCGTATCATTTTCACACCGGACGACCTAAGTTCGGAGAAAGACCAGTGCTGGAGCATCTACTCTGCCATCACCAGTCTGTATCGTCCTCATCCGGAGCGTATCCGCGACTGGATCTCAACGCCCAAGTCCAATGGTTATGAGGCGTTGCATGTGACGGTGATGGGGCCGTTCGGCTACTGGGTAGAGATACAGATTCGCTCGGAGCGTATGCACGAATTGGCAGAGAAGGGACTGGCGGCGCACTGGAAATACAAGGCAGACTCGTTCGAGGAATCGGATCTGGACCAGTGGCTGTTAGACATCAAGGAGGTGCTGGACCACCCCGACCCCGATGCCATGGCTTTCTTGGACACATTCAAATTAGGACTGTTTGCCGAAGAGATGTTTGTCTTCACTCCTGCCGGTGACATCAAGACGCTGCCTCTTGGTGCTACGGTGCTGGACTTTGCCTATCAGATTCACTCGGAGTTGGGCGAGCACTGCATCGGAGCCAAAGTCAACCACAAGATGGAGTCGCTCAGTTATCGCCTTGAAAGCGGCGACCAGATAGAGATTCTAACATCGCAGAAACAGCAACCCGAACCCGAATGGCTCAACCTGGTGGTGACTGCCAAAGCGCAGAACGCCATCAAGCACTTCTTTAACAAACAGCCTGTTGGCAAACAGAGAAATACAGAACCAAAATTGGTCAAACTGCTCATACGCGGGACAGATAACTTTGGCGTGCTGGTCAAGATGCTCAACATCATCAGCGAGCAGATGCACCTGAACTTGAAGAGTTTGCACACCGAGGTGGAAGATACCCGTTTTGAGTGTGTGATTGAGCTGTTCATCTTCGAGCAATCATCGCTGAGTGCCCTCTGCGCTGAGTTGAAGAAAATACCCGAACTGACCGATGTGGAGGAGACGCGCGAAACTGAGACACCCGAGGGTGACAAAGAGAAGAAATAGAATATAAACACTATAAAAAACAAACATTATGAAAAAGTTAGCAATGATGTTAATGGCCGTCCTGACCGCCGGAATGGTTTGCGGACAGGAGCCTGTGATTACTTTTGACCGCACGACCCACGACTTTGGTAAGATCAACGAGGCAGACGGCCGCGTAACCACCGTATTCACATTCAAGAACGAGGGTATGTCAGCCTTGGTGCTGAGCAATGTGCGCGCCAGTTGCGGCTGCACCACACCTAAGTGGACCAAAGAGCCGGTTGAACCCGGACAAGAGGGACAAATAACGGTGACCTACAATCCGAACGGTCGTCCCGGACACTTCCAGAAAACCATCACCGTGACCTCGAATGCCAAGGAGACCACAACCAAGTTGTTCATCAAGGGTGAGGTCATTCCTAAGACCGTCAAACCCGTTGACAATTTCCCCGTTAAAATGGGCAAACTCAGTTTAGCAAAAAACCTGGTGGACTTTGGCAATGTGAAGAAGGGTGCACAGGCACAACTCACCCTCGCTTATGCCAACCAGAAAGACTCTGCTTTCACGTTAGAATGCCGCAGCACGGCTGACTACCTGATTGCCGTTCCTGCCATCACAGCCCAGACCAGCATGGAGATTCAACCACAGCAAAAGGGTGACATTCAGTTGCTTCTGAATGCCGACTTGTGCTCTGTATATGGTCCGGTAGAAGTGACTGTCTATATGATCATCAACGGCGAGAAAGACAAAGAAAAAGCCATCACCATCAAAGCCAACATTGTGGAGGACTTCTCGCAGATGAGCCAGCAAGAGATGGACGCTGCCCCCATACTGAGCATTCAAGAAGACATTGACCTCGGCACCTTTGCTCAAGGCAAGAAAGCCAGAGCCAATCTGCAACTGAGTAACGCCGGCACCAATCCGCTGCTGATTCGCCGCATACTGAACACCAACAAGGGCGTGACCATTACTCCTGTCAAGAGCATTCGCTCAGGCAAGAAAGGCAATTGCCACGTCACCCTGCCCACAGACGAGAAAGGCACTTTCATTGAGCCTGTCACCGTCATCACCAACGACCCCAAGAACGCCGTAAAGCAAGTCATGATTCGTTGGACGGTAGAATAAAGCACAGGTCATGCAACATCCCGAGAACGACAAGCAGTATAAGGGGCTGACGGTCAATGAGGGTGTCCCCCAGGTGCCACAGGTGAATCCCTATGCCAGTTTTCGCCGCCGTAAACGCACGCTGACCGCCGATGACTATGTGAAAGGCATCTTGGCGGGTGACATCACGCTGCTCGGTCAGGCAGTCACCCTCATCGAGAGCAACCTGCGTGAAGACCAAATCATAGCCCAGCAGGTTATTGAGCGATGTCTGCCCCATGCCGGCAACTCGATTCGACTGGGTATCACCGGCGTACCGGGTGCCGGCAAATCGACTTTCATCGAAGCACTTGGCACCCAACTCTGCCACGAGGGCAGGCACTTGGCAGTACTCGCCATCGACCCTTCGTCCGAGCGCAGCAAAGGCTCCATACTGGGCGACAAAACCCGTATGAACGAACTCTCCACCGAAGCCAATGCTTTCATTCGCCCTTCCCCATCGGCTGGCAGTCTCGGCGGTGTGGCACGCAAGACGCGCGAAACCATCGTACTGTGCGAAGCCGCCGGGTTTGACACCATCTTTGTGGAGACCGTGGGTGTGGGACAGAGCGAGACGGCTGCCCACTCGATGGTGGACTTTTTCCTGCTGCTGCAAGTGACGGGCACAGGTGACGAGCTGCAAGGCATCAAACGCGGCATCATGGAGATGGCAGACGGAATAGCCATCAACAAGTGCGACGGCAACAACATCGAGCGCGCACAAGCCGCCCGCGTGAGCTTCAAGAACGCACTGGCATTGTTCCCGCCGACCGAGTCAGGGTGGAAACCCTATGCCGAGACCTGCTCTTCGGTGGACAAGACGGGCATACGCAATGTATGGAAAATGGTGGAAGAGTACATCCGCTTTACGCGCGAGAACGGCTATTTTGACCACCGTCGCACCGAACAGGCCAAGTACTGGATGTATGAAACCATCAACTCGTCGCTGCTCAACGGCTTCTACCAACATCCTGTCATGGAGCAAAAAATACAAGAAATGGAACAACAAGTGCTTGACAACCGCGTGAGCAGTTTCATAGCCGCCAATCAACTACTGAACCTCTATGCCGGTATCCAACACGCGCAATAACAAGAAAGAGCCGACTCCGCGCAAAGTGGGAGCCAACGACATGGGCAAACTGCCCCCGCAGGCACTTGACATGGAAGAGTCCGTGCTGGGCGCACTCATGCTGGACAAGGAGGCCTTCACCACGGTGAGCGACCTGCTCCGTCCAGACAGTTTCTACAAAGACCAACACCGCTTTATCTATGAGGCGGTGCAGTCACTGGCAGCCAAAGACCAACCCATTGACATGCTTTCCGTAACCGAGCGGCTGCGTCAGTTAGGCACTTTGGAACAGGCAGGCGGAGTGGCTTTTGTGAGCGAGCTGACCCGCAAAGTGGCTTCGACCGCCCACCTCTATTATCATGCCCAAGTGGTGGCACAAAAAGCCACGGCTCGCGACCTAATCAGCATGGCGGCGGACATAGAGGAGAAAGGCTATGACGAGACACAGGATGTGGAAGATCTCATGCAAGAAGCCGAAGGACGCATCTTCACCATAGCCCAGCGCACACAGAAACGCGACGTGACCCAGATTGACCCTGTCATTTCCGAAGCGTTTGCCCGTATGCGCAAAGCGTCGCAACATGATGGCAAGATCAGCGGTATCCCGTCGGGTTTTCATGCCCTGGACCGCATCACCAGCGGATGGCAAAAGAGCGACCTGATCATCATAGCCGCCCGTCCAGCCATGGGTAAAACGGCCTTTGTGCTGTCCATGGCGAAGAACATAGCCGTCAACTACCACATTCCGGTTGCCATGTTCTCGCTGGAGATGAGCAATATACAGTTGGTCAATCGTTTGATTATGAATGTGTGTGAAATCCAAGGTGACAACATCCGCAACGGCAATCTGAGCCGCGACGAATGGAATCAGTTGGATCACAAGATAGGCGAATTGACCGGTGCTCCCATCTATGTGGACGACACGCCTGCCCTCTCGGTATTCGAGTTGCGGTCTAAGGCGCGCAAACTGGTGCGCGAGCACGGTGTGCAGATCATCATCATCGACTACCTGCAACTAATGAATGCCAACGGCATCAACTTCGGCAGCCGCGAACAGGAGGTGAGCATCATCTCGCGCAACCTGAAAGCCCTTGCCAAAGAGCTGGACATACCCATCATAGCCCTCTCGCAGTTGAACCGCAGCGTAGAGACACGCGGCGGTTCGGGCATAGCCGGCAAAAAACCCCAGTTGTCCGACCTGCGTGAATCAGGTGCCATTGAACAGGATGCCGACATCGTGTGCTTCATTCACCGACCGGACTACTATGGCATCACCAACGACGACAAACTGAACAAGAACCTCGTCGGATTAGGGCAAATCATTGTGGCAAAGCACCGTAACGGAGCCACCGACGAGATATGGTTGCGGTTCCGATCCAAATATGCCAAGTTCCAGAACGAGGACGATGCCCTGCCCGACACAGAGATGGTGGAGACCGCTTTTACCTCGAAGATGAACAGCCGTGCTCATAGTGCCGCCCAAGAGGAGATGTCTCCCGAAGGAGCCACGCTGAACAACGATGTGCCCTTTTGAAAGTTGAAAATTGAAAGTTCAAAATTAAAAGATATGAAACGCACAGAAATTATAGATGCTCTTCGGAGCACAGTCTTTAACGAGCCAATCAATGTTCGCGGCTGGGTTCGCAGCCGTCGTGGCAACAAACAAATCAGTTTCATTGCCCTGAACGACGGCTCGACCATCAAGAACATACAGTTGGTTGTTGATCTCAACCGTTTCAGCGAAGACCAACTCCGTCCCGTGACCACCGGCTCATGCATTTCAGCCACAGGTATATTAGTTCCTTCAGAGGGGGCAGGTCAAGCGGTCGAAATCCAAGTGAGCGAATTGGAAGTCTATGGTACAGCCAATCCCGAGAAATACCCGCTGCAAAAGAAAGGGCTTTCGATGGAGTATCTTCGCACACTGGCACACCTTCGTCCGCGAACCAACACCTTTGGTGCCGTGTTCCGCATCCGTCACCACATGGCTATGGCCATCCACACCTATTTTCACCAGCATGGCTACTACTACTTCCACACGCCGCTTATCACCGAGTCGGATTGCGAGGGTGCCGGTCAGATGTTCCAAGTGACCACCAAAGACCTCTATCGCCTGCGCAAAGACGAACAGGGCAAGATTGACTACTCGGACGACTTCTTCGGCAAGCAGACCGCCCTGACCGTCAGTGGTCAGTTAGAGGGCGAGTTGGGTGCATTGGCACTGGGTAAAATCTACACTTTCGGTCCCACGTTCCGTGCCGAGAACAGCAACACTCCGCGCCATTTGGCAGAGTTCTGGATGATTGAGCCGGAAGTGGCATTCATTGACAAACAGGACTTGATGGACATCGAAGAGGACTTTATCAAGTTCTGTGTCCGCTGGGCATTAGACCATTGTCAAGATGACCTTGCGTTCCTCAACCAGTTTGTGGACAAGGGGCTGATAGAGCGTCTTGAGAGCGTGGTCAATACGGACTTTGTGCGCCTCACCTATACCGAGGGTATAGCCATTCTGGAGGCCGCCAAGCAGAAAGGCAAGAAGTTTGAGTTCCCCTGCAATTGGGGTGACGACCTCAGTTCTGAACATGAGCGTTATTTGGTAGAGGAGCATTTCGGCAAACCAGTCATCATGACCGACTACCCGAAGGACATCAAGGCTTTCTATATGAAAATCAACGACGACGGCAAGACCGTACAAGGCACCGATGTGCTTTTTCCGCAAATAGGCGAGATCATTGGCGGCTCGGTGCGTGAAGAAAACGAGCAGAAACTCATGGACGAGATTGCCCGTCGCCAGATGGACACCACCAATCTGTGGTGGTATTTGGACACCCGTCGCTATGGTTCAGCGCCGCATGCCGGCTTTGGACTGGGATTTGAGCGTCTGATGCTCTTTGTGACCGGTATGCAGAACATACGCGATGTCATTCCCTTCCCGCGCACTCCTAAAAACGCAGAATTTTAATCCCTATATGTTATGAAACGAATCTATCTTGTTTGCATATCCCTGCTTTCTCTTCTGCCGCTGTTGGCGCAGACCGGTATCCAGACCACGCTGCAAGGTCGCGTGATGAGTCAGGCTACCCAAGCAGGCATAGCAGGTGCAGTGGTCACACTGGCTAACCAGAACATCTCCACCTTCACCAACGACCGTGGCGAGTTCACATTCCTCATGCTCGAAGCCGGTGACGAAGAGTTGATTGTGGAGGCCGACGGCTATGCGTCGCTCTTGGAACTGATTCAGATCCAAGCCGGTCAGGCTAATCGTCTGGATGTACTCTACATGCAGAACGACATTGCTCGTGAAGCCCAAGAAGAGGTGCTTCTCAACCTGGCCGACCAAGACCTGACCGACGATGAGGGGACCACGCAGGAACAGGCATCGAATGCCTCGTCCGCCAACGATGTGTTCAACACGCTCACCTCGTGGGCATGGTCCACAGCCCGCTATCGCAATCGCGGCTACAGCCAAGTGTACGAAACCAACTACATCGAGGGACTGAGTTTCAACAGTGCCGAGCGCGGTCAGTTCAACTTCTCAGCCATGGGCGGTCTGAACGATGCCTCACGCTACAAGGAGACCACGTTGGGTATGGAGGCAACCAACTTCTCGTTCGGCGGACCGGGCAATGCCACCAACTACCTGATGAACGCTACGCGCTATGCACAGGGATGGAAAGTGGGTCTGGCTGGTGCCAACCGCAACTATAAAGCCGCCGCACGCGTGACATACTCAACGGGCTTGATGGACAACGGCTGGGCTGTAGCTGCCCAATTAGCATTCCGTTTCTCACCATATATTGACCGCAAAGGAATGATTGGCGAGGGCACCAACTACTATTCGCTGGGTTATTTTCTGACCGCCGAAAAACAATGGGGTGACCGTCATCGTCTGAGTCTCATTACCTTTGGTGCTCCCACCACACGCGGTCAGTCGTCCGCCTTGACCCAAGAGGTATATGACTTGACCAACCAATACAACGGCAGCCAATGGGGGTGGAACAACTACAATCCCTACTGGGGTTATCAGAACGGCAAGATGCGCAACTCGCGCACCGTGCAATCCTACGACCCGACCGTGATTGCGTCCTACAACTTCAAGATTGACAACCAACAACTGTTGCATGTGGCACTGGGAGGCCACTATTCGGTCTACTCCAACTCGGCTCTGAACTACTACAACGCGCCCGATCCTCGTCCTGACTACTACCGCTACGTACCCTCGTTCTGGTGGGACGGGCAGGTGGATGCAAACGGTAATTTCATCAGTCAGAGCCTGAACGGGCAGAACCTCGGCGAAGGATTCTACGACCCGAGCGGCAACTTTGTGGGGGCCTCTATTGACCGTAACAGCTACATGAACATGTACAACAATTGGACCTCACGCAATACACAGGCCACACAGATTGACTGGGACGCCATCTACACCACCAACTTTATGAACAATGTGAACAACCCAAGCGGTTCGGCACGATACATCTTGGAGCGTCGTCACAACGACATAGGCGAGGTGATGGCAGCAGCCACCTACCAGAACACCAAGGTGGATCACCTGAAGATGCTGGTCGGTGCCGAACTGAAAGAGTCGGTCGGTCGGCACTATAAGAGCCTGGACGACCTGCTGGGCGGCAACCAGTGGATAGACATTGACCCCTTTGCCGAGCGCGACATGGCCGAACTGGCAGAAAACATCGGTCTGACCCAAGAGCAGATGAATGTGGTCAAACAGAACAATGTGGTTCTGAACAAGGACGGCAAGATGGAACAAGCCCGCATCATCGGTCAAAAAGACCGTTTCGGTTACAACTATAGTCTGAACATGATGAGTGCCAAAGCATGGTTCCAGAACGAGTGGACCTGGCGCAATGTGGATCTTTATTATGCCCTGCAAGTGACCTACTCGCAGATGATTCGCACCACCGACATGCTCAACGGACGCGCTGTCTATCTGAGCATGCTGCAATCGGGCTGGCAGGATTATTACATTGGTCAGAAAGGTAGCGATGTGATAGTCAATGGTCAGTTGGTCAAGACCTTTGACCACTACAAGGGTTTCCGCCACCACTTTGTGGACCCTGCTTTCAAGGCAGGTCTGACCTACAAGATCAACGGTCGCAACCAGATTCGTGTGAACGGAATGGCACAGACCCAGGCTCCCTTGGCACGCAACGCCTATATCTCACCGCGCGTGCATGACCGCGCCGTAGCAGAAATATACACCCACGACCGAGCCACTAACCTGAAAGAGTACTTCGGATCGTCGGAGAAGATGGCATCTGCCGACCTGACCTACGAGTTCAACTATCCCATTGTTCGCGGTCGCGTCACAGGTTTCTATTCGCGTTTCTGGGACGGCATGGAATTGAACGGTTACTATGACGATGAAGCCCGCACCTTTGTCAATCAGGCACTGACGGGTCTCAACCGCCGCCACTATGGTTTGGAAGCCGCCTTGTCGGTCAAGTTGGGCACCTACTTCACGCTGAGTGCAGCCACTGCCATTGGCGACTATCGCTACACCAACAACGCTGCCGTGGTCACCTCTGCCGAGAATGGTATGGCACTGGGTATCACCGACAAGGGACCGGTCTATGAACGCATGGATTCAGTAATGCTCAAAGGCGTGTATGTGAGCAACGGACCGCAAGTGAATGCCAGCATCAAGCTGTCCTTCTTCCACCCCAAGATGTGGTTTGCCGATGTGACACTCAGTTACTTTGACAAGAACTATCTGGGTGTTTCGCCCGCACGCCGCATGAAGAGTCTCTACACCGGTCAGCTCTATGACAAGAACGGCACGCCCATGACCCTGAACGGCTCCTACACCGCTTTTCTGAGCGGCGAGACCGATGCCAATGGCAAACCCGAACTGACTTATCCTTACTGCATACTGGATCAACAAGAGACCCTGACCGATGAAAAGATTTGGAATCGATTTCTGTTGGACTTGAGCGTTGGCAAACTCATCTACCTGCCCAATCGCCAGTCACTGTCCATCAACCTCTCGTGCACCAATGCCACCAACAATGTGCACTTCAAGACCGGCGGTTACCAACAAGCCCGCCTGCCCCGTGCCACCAAACAGGGACAGCCCGACGCCAGCAACTCGGTCATCACACCCAATGCATGGAAATTCCCGTCGAAGTACTACTATGCTTGGGGCACCAATTTCTACCTCACTCTTACCTATAAATTCTAATCAGGAGGAACCGAACTATGACAACCAAACAACATATCCTTACCTTCATGGCATTGGCCATGCTGACACTGACGGCTTGTCAAGTGAGCGAACCTGCCCCCAAGTATATCTCGACCGAAGAGGCAGACCAGATAGCAGGCAGCAACCTACTGGAACTGAACGACTTGAAACGTGCTCCATATATGAGCGAAAAGGGTAACTACTGCGACCCTGCTCTGTATCGCCTGCGCGCCAACGGCAAAGGGCATACGCTGAATCCTGCTTTGGACACCATCTGGGTGTTTGCTATGGACACACTTCCCACCGACCGTCCGTTGTACATACGCGGACGTATCACCACGGACGATATGGCGGGCAATTTCTACAAGACGCTTTGCATACAGCAGATTGTCAATGGCAAACAACAGGCACTGCGCATCGGTGTGGATGCCGGTTCGCTCAACGGTATGTACCAGATAGGGCAAGAGATACAGATTCGTATTGACGGTTTGTGCATAGGTCGCTATGCCAACCAGCCTCAACTGTGCGTGCCGTCCTACAATAACAATATCTATGCTTCCAACCCCACCGAGAAAGTGGGCTGGGCTCCCGGTCGCATACCCTTGGCAGAGTTCAAGCAGCGCACCCAACTGATCGGTACGCCGCAAGCCCCTCACTGCGACACCATACTCATCACAGACTTTAACAACCGTCTGGACGATGTGGACAACCGTCTGATGGACGGTGTGCTGGTGTGCCTAAAAGACGTGCATTACACCGGTCAGTATTGGGACGAAGCCGCCAAGGACTGCACCACCAACGATCCCGAGACCGATAAGAACGCCAATGTGTTCGCTCCCACCACCGAAAACCAGAACTACCCGCAGTCCCGTATCATTGAGGACAAGCAGGGCAACAAAGCCTTGGTTTCGTCGTCGGAGTATGCCAAGTTCTCGCGCGTCTATCTGCCGGGAGCCAACCGCACCGGTGTGGACGGCTGTAGTGCCTATGTGGGCACCGTGACCGGCATATTGGGTTACTATCACGACGACAACTACAAAATCCGCCCCTATAAATATCCCTCGTGGGACAAGTGGAGTGTGACCATCCGCTCGCTGGATGACCTGCAACTCTTCCACAAGGATTATGGCGGTGCTTGGGCGCAGATCGAATACGGCTATTAACCTCATGTGACCATGGAAAGCATATCGTGGTTAGACGTCGTGATTGCCCTGCCCATACTCATCGGTTTGGTAAGGGGAGTGATGCGCGGTTTGGTAAGCGAAGTGACCGCCATCGCCGCCGTCATCATCGGCTATGTTGGTGCCCGCCTGTGGGGACAGAGCATGTCCGCATGGCTGGTTGCCCAAGCCCAATGGCCCGAACCCGTATGCAATCTGGTTGCCTATTCACTGCTATTCCTGGGTATTACTTTGTCGCTCAATTTGTTGGGTAAGTTGCTGTCCAAACTACTGAAAGCCATCCACCTGGGTTGGGCAAACCGTCTGTTGGGTGCCGTATTCGGTGCCGGCAAATGGGCTATCATAGTGCTCATTGTCGTGTATTTGGTCAGTCAGTTGGATGCCCAGTGGCATGTGCTGCCCGCCCAACTCAAACAAAGTTCGGTGCTCTATGAGCCCATGGCACGGATTGCCCAACAGATGCTAACCCGATAACAGCCCAATTCATGTTCAACTCCATACTTCATCCGCAACGACAATGGCGTGCGCACCAAAGCCAACCACAAGGCACACAGCGCAATGTGAACAACATCTTGTCCGCCATGACTTTTGTCATTGGTGTGGTCAGTGTCAGTCTGCTCATTACACGGGACAACACAACGGTGACAGAGATAGTGTTCCGTGCCATGCAATTCGTACTGATGATCCTGTTGTTGCAGGCTCCTTCGGTGTTGAAGTTGCGCTATCGAATAGAGGTCCCCATAGTCCTTTCATCTGTGGTGTTGTTGTTTGCCTTTACGGCACTCATCTTGGGTGACGGACTGAATTTCTATGGTCGTTTCACATGGTGGGACAAGCTGCTACATGCCGAGTCGGGCGTACTGCTGTCCATGGTGGCAATGTGGCTCATCCATGTCATCATGGCAGAGAACGATAAGTACATCTATTTCAACAAGTATTTCCTTGCCCTCTTTTTAGTGATGTTCTCGTTAGGAATGGGGGCTTTTTGGGAGATTCTGGAATATAGTTACGACAGCCTCGCGGGGACCAACTCGCAGCAGTTCATGGCATCAACCACCGGCTCCATCATCCTGCCCACAGACATTCCGCTCACAGGGCATGAGGCACTTCGCGATACGATGACCGACCTCATTCTGGACTTTGCCGGTGCAGCCGTGGTGGCTGTGGTGGGCTTTGTCAATCACAACCGTATTGTGACGCGTTACTATGACATCGTGCAGACGCGCAAACAGCAAGAAATAGTTACAGCATAGGAATATTTATTTTGTAAGACGATATGAAAGAGAATTTTGGTTTTGTCCGCGTGGCGGCAGCCGTGCCGATGATGCGGGTGGCAGACTGCGCATACAATGTGCAGATAGTCAAAGAACAAATAACCGAGGCATTGGAAGAAGGAGTGGAAGTGATTTGTTTCCCGGAACTAACCTTGACCGGCTACACGAGTGCCGACCTCTTTTTCACCCAGCGTCTGCAACAGGACACGCTGGCAGGGTTGGAGCAGATCTGTGCTTTCACGCGTGAAAAGCCCATCATTGTGTTGGTAGGTGCTCCTCTCAAAGTTGACAATAACCTCTATAACTGCGCCTTTGTCATGACCGACGGCGAAGTGGTGGGCGTGGTGCCCAAGGTCAATCTGCCCAACACGGGCGAGTTCTACGAAAAGCGCTGGTTCACCTCGGGTCGTGCAGCCATGCAGCATCTGGCAGGCGGACTGATGCCGCGCATACCGACCATCGACCTATGGTGCGGCGATGTGCCCTTCGGACCGGACTTGCTCTTCACCACCAATCACTATTGTTTCGGCATTGAGATTTGCGAGGATCTCTGGTCACCGCTTCCGCCTTCGACCCAGTTGGCCATTCAGGGTGCTGAGATTATCTTCAACCTCTCGTCCAGCAACTGCGTGACGGGCAAACATGCTTTCCGCCGCCAGATGATCACGCAACAATCTGCCCGTGTTCACTGCGGCTATGTCTATACCTCATCGGGTGTGGGTGAATCGTCGTCGGACATTGTGTTCTCCGGCTCGACCTATATAGCCGAGAACGGAGACCTGCTGGAGGTAGGCGACCGTTTCCAACACGAATCGACCCTGCTCATCAGCGAGATTGATGTGGAGCGTCTGCGCACCGACCGCCAACGCAATACCAACTTTACAAAAGACCAACACGGACACTATCGCAAGGTCAATGTGGCTCCCATAGAGCGTGAAGACGGTTTCTCTGAGCCGTTGCATCGCCGCTTCTCAACCACACCTTTCCTTCCGGACGCAGCCGACAGTGTAGCCTTCTCGGAAGATGCTTTTGCCATACAGATCAACGGTTTGGCACACCGTTGGGAACACACGGGTGTGGACACGCTGCTGCTGGGTATCAGCGGTGGACTGGACTCCACCCTTGCCCTGTTGGTTGCTGTGGGTACAGCAGACCTGTTGGGCTACGATCGCAAGCGCATTGTCGGTGTGACTATGCCGGGCTTCGGCACGGGCGACCGCACCTATCACAACGCACTTAGGTTGATGGAGTTGTTGGGCATCACCCACTATGAGATTCCCATCAGCCAAAGCGTCACCGACCACCTGCAAGCCATCGGGCATGATATGAACCACCACGATGCCACCTACGAGAATGCCCAAGCCCGTATGCGGACCCTCATTTTGATGGATATGGCCAATCAAAAGAACGGGCTGGTAGTCGGCACGGGCGATATGAGCGAATTGGCATTAGGATGGACCACCTATTGCGGCGACCACATGTCCATGTACGGCATCAATGCAGGTGTACCCAAGACCATGGTGCAATACCAAGTACGCTATGCCGCCGATAACCTCTACGGCGAAGAAGTGGCAGTCCTACTCAAAGACATACTGGATACCCCCATCTCGCCCGAACTGATTCCTTCTGCCGACAAAGAAAGTATGGACCAACGAACCGAAGATGTGGTGGGACCGTATGTTCTGCATGACTTTTTCATGTACTATTTCCTTCGCTTTGGTTTTACGGCTGAAAAGATAGCCTATATGGCTTCGCTGGCCTTTGAAGACCTATATGACGAGCAGACCATCCGCCACTGGTTGGATGTGTTCCGCCGTCGTTTCTTCACCCAGCAGTTCAAGCGTTCGTGTCTGCCTGATGGTCCCAAGGTGATTGGCATCAGTCTGTCTCCACGCGGCGACTGGCGCATGCCCAGCGACATTCACCCCATGCGCTAATGCCGATGCCTCATACCCTAAGACGATATCTGCTTTTGTGCCTGCTCGCCGCACTGTTTCCCGTGTGGTTGCAGGCACAGATTCTTACCCCTGTCCGTTGGTCGGGCATACCGTTGGATGATGGCATGGTGCAACTGACAGCCCGCATTGACTCGGGCTGGCACATGACCCTCATCAGTGTGGGCGACTCGATGGTGGGCGAAGACTATACCGACGGCTACACGCTCACTACACAACGCACAGACACACTGCGCTATGTTGCATGCGACGACTCACAATGCCTGTCAGCAGAGACCTATGTATATGGTGTCGCACCCTCATCTGAGTCTGTTGCCGGTGGCAATGACAACTCGTTGTGGTGGCTGCTGTTGATGGGTTTCTTGGGCGGTTTGCTTGCCATCTTCACGCCTTGTGTATGGCCTGTCATTCCGATGACCGTATCCTTTTTTCTTCACCGCGGCGGCGGCAAGCGCGATGCCCTACTCTACGGGTTGAGCATTGTGCTTATCTATGTGGGTTTGGGGTTGTTAGTCACGGCACTTTTCGGTGCTTCGGCACTGAACGAGATGGCTACCAATGCGGTGCTCAATCTGGTTTTCTTTGCGCTGTTGGTCGTGTTTGCTTTATCTTTCTTCGGGTGGTTTGAGTTGCGTCTTCCTGCCTCGTGGGCAACAACAATGGACAGCCGCTCGCGCTCGGCAGGCAGTACATTGAGTATCTCATGGATGGCATTTACGCTGGTCATTGTGTCCTTCTCGTGTACCGGTCCCATCATCGGCACATTGTTAGTGGAAGCTGCCTCTATGAGTCTGTTAGCTCCGGCTGTGGGAATGACGGGTTTTGCCTTGGCACTGGCACTGCCTTTTTCGCTGTTGGCTCTGTTCCCCCACTGGATGCAGCACCTACCCCGTTCGGGGCAATGGATGGACTCGATCAAAGTGGGTCTGGCTTGCATTGAACTGGCTCTGTCGCTCAAGTTCCTCTCGGTGGCGGATACGGCATACGGCTGGGACATACTGCCCCGATGGCTGTTCTTTGCCCTTTGGGTAGTGTGTTTCGGCGGATTGGGTGTCTATTGGATTCGCCGTAGCCGCGTGGAGAAGGTGCTGGCTGTCTTGGTATGGTGTTTCACACTCTACCTGTTACCAGGTGTTTGGGGTGCACCCGTCAAAGCCGTATCGGCATTTGCTCCGCCCATGCCGGTGGAAGCCAAGACCGTGTTCCATGACTGGGACGAAGGTCTGCGTTATGCGCGGCAGACCAATAAACCCATGCTGTTAGATTTCTCGGGCTATGGCTGTGTCAATTGCCGCAAGATGGAAGCATACGTATTGAGTGACGAGCGGGTGCAGGCGGCATTGCAGGATTGGGTGGTGATAACGCTGTATGTCGATTCGCGGCAGGACGAGAACGGCAACGGCACGCCCGACGGCGAGGAGTTTGCCCGCCTGCAACGCGAACGCTTCGGCAGCAATGCCCAGCCCCTCTATATACAATTGTCGCCCGAGGGCGAACCCTCAGGCGAACAGCTGGCTTTCACTGCCAGTCCCGACCGATTCCTTGAGTGGCTTCGGACGGGCAGATAATCCATATCCTTTCTTTATAGTTTCAGGCTGACCGTCTGACGGATATCCGCCACATTGGCGGCTATCATGAATCGGTATTCGCCCTCAGCAACAACCCATCCGTTGGTTTGCTCGTCCCACGAGGCAAGGTCGGCACGGTCAATCACCATGGTCACAGTCTCTTTCTCGCCCGGTTGCAACAAGCGGGTCTTGGCAAAGGCTTTCAGTTCTTTGTCGGGTTTGTCCATACCGCCTTCAGGAGCATGCACATAGACTTGCACAACCTCTTTGCCGGCTCTCTGACCCGTATTGGTAATGGTGACACTGACAGCGAGTTGGTCGCCCTGTCGGGTCACCTTGGCTTTGGTGTAGTCAAAAGTGGTGTAACTCAAGCCGAAGCCGAACGGATAGGCCACCTGCTTGTGGAAAGTGTCAAAATAACGGTAGCCCACATAGATACCCTCTTCGTGTTTGGTGTAGGTGATACCTTTGATCGGGCCGCGGCTGTTCTCAAGACGCTGATACGAATACATGTCATAGTCTTGCGGGAAGTTGCGTGTGGACCAGTGGTCATAGACCGACACGGGCCATGTCATGGTCAGTCGTCCGCTGGGGTTGGCTTTGCCTGTGAGGATGTCTGCCACAGCATTGCCCCCTTCCTGCCCGGGCTGCCATGCCATGAGGATGGCATCCACACGGTCACGCCACGATACGGTCTCGATGACCGAACCGGAATTGATGACCACCAGAACGGGTTTGTTCATCTCATGAAAGATGTCGCTCACGCGAGCGATGAGGGTCTGCTCCAGGTCGGTCAGAGTGAACTCGCCGTCAATCTGACGGTCAATGCCCTCACCTGCCTGACGGGCTATGGTGATGATGGCGGCACGGGCTTGCTTGGCCTCATGACGGATGCAACGCTCGCTGATCTCTATCTCGTCCAACTTGGGCTGACCTTGGTCCAAGAACCACATGAGCGGGTTCTTGTCAATGGCCAGTTTAACGCGGGCATAAGACACATACTTCTGATAGATGTCGGTCAGCAGCGGTGTGGTTGTGAAGCCTTGTTCGGCAAGGGCTGTTACCATATCCGTCACCTTTTCCACATTGACGCAGCCCGAACCGACTCCACCGGAGAGGAAGTCATAACTGTTCACACCAAAAAGGGCTATGGTGTCATTGCCTGCTGCGGTCATGGGCAACACCCCGTTGTTTTTGAGGAGCACCATACCCTCGGTTCCGCTCTGACGGGTGATGGCAGCGTGCTTGCGACGGTCTGGGTTGTCACTGTAATCATAGTGGCGGAAACGCGGAGCCTTGACTATATACTCCAACATGCGGCGTACACTGCGGTCCACATCAGTCATGGGCAGGCGGCCGTCCCGCACGGCTTGCAACAGGTCTTCGCGTTGCACTTGGCGACCGGGCATCATCAGTTCGTTGCCGGCTTTGACCTCGTCCTCAACGGGCAGGTCGGGACGCTTGCCAATCCAGTCGGTCATGACAAAACCCTGAAAGCCCCAGTCGTCACGCAGGATGTCGGTCAAAAGGTGCTTGTTGCACTGAGCATAGACACCATTGACACGGTTATAGGCGGACATGATAGCCCATGGCTGAGCCTGCTTGACCATGCGCTCGTAGCCTCGCAGGTAAATCTCGCGCAAAGCTCGCTCACTCACTTGCTCGTCCACACGGAAACGCTCCGTTTCCTGCGAATTGACGGCATAGTGTTTTGGACAGGCTCCTACGCCCTGACTCTGGATACCCTTGACCATGGCCGTACCGATGGCACCGGTGACAAAGGGGTCTTCACTATAATACTCAAAGTTACGCCCGCAGAGGGGGTTGCGGTGGATGTTCATGCCCGGACCGAGCACAATGTCACAGCCGTATTCGAGCGTTTCGTTACCAATGGCACGCCCTACCTCTTCCACCAATTGGGTGTTCCAAGTGGAAGCCAAGCAGGAAGCCACAGGAAAACCGGTGGCAAAAAAACGGCGCGTGGTTCCTTCGCGCACCGAGTCGATATGCACACCGGCAGGACCATCGCAGAACAAGGTTGAGGGGATACCTAAGCGGGGAATGGCACAGGTGACACCGGCAGCACCTGCCACAAACTGTTTCTGATGACCGGCAGTGCCGTCCTCAAAGTCCTCGTCGTTGACACCAACAAGCAGATTGATTTTGTCTTCGAGTGTCATGGCTTGCATGATCTCGTCGATATTGTCTGCACGGAGTTGAACACTGCCCTTGTCGGGAGCGATTGCCACGCGCCTCTGCGCGTGAACAGCCATACCGAAAGTCAGCATGGCTGCCATTGCCAATAGTAGCGGTTTGTTCATACGGGTTCGTTTTTTATATCGATTCGTCAGAATTATGCCGCAAAGATAGTGCGATATACTGATAAGTTCTATATTTTCGTACAAAAAATAGGGTATCGCTTGTTTGTTAGCGGCAAACACGCTACTTTTGCCGCCCAAACGGGTTTTTAACACCCGCATAACTACAATAGAATAAAGCGACTAAAAGACTATTATACACCCTGCACTATGTGTACCCCAACCCTAAAAAAAATGTTTTTCCTACTTATGGCGCTCATCCTCATACAAGGTGCGTCAGGGTATGTGTCGGCACAAAACAGGCACAGCAACAAAGATAACTACCACTTTTTCTACCTCTCAGGCGGGTTAGGATATAGTGCCTTGGATGTACAGCATGCCAATGCTGTCAGTCTGGGCAACATGGGCGGTCTGGTTGGCGCGGGCTACGAGTTCCGCCGTACCAAGTTCTGGTTGAGTCTGGGGGTACAAATGTCTTGGCAGACCTCGACCACAAGGCTCAACGAATATCAGTTCGGTCCTGTTCCGGGCGAAGACATCTTTGGTACCGCCACTCGCCTGCACTACACTTTCCGTCAACAAGACGAGCAGCGGTTCTCGCAGATGGAAGTGCCGCTATTGATGGGCTATTACTATCACGGCTTCTATGTCGGAGCAGGTTTTAAGTTCGGTTTCCGTTCGATAGGGGCCACGGTACACACCTCGGGGGACTTTGACCTGAAGGGCGATTACAGCGAGTTGTATCAGCCCGGGTTGGTGGACAATCCTGCATTGGGTTACGGCACATTCAGTTACTCAACTACCCACTCGGTGGACTTGGCGCTGAATGGCGCGGTGATCGGTGAACTGGGCTATGATGTGCTCTCAACCGTCCGCACGCGCAGCCATGCCTGCCAGATACTGAAAGTCGGTTTTTACTTTGAATACGGACTCAACTCCATCATCCCCGCCTCGGACAAAGCGGAACACATCACCTTCCCCAACAAGAACAAGCAAGGCAAAGTGGATGCCACACATCCGCAGGTGATGCCCTACTATTACTCCAAGCAAGCCAACGAAAAGCGCGTAGCTCCCTACCTATTGGGCATCAAACTGACCTACATGATTGGCGGCAGCCGCACCGGCATTACCGGCACATGGCACCGCGGCTGTCAGTGCTACGAATGACATCTTCTTGCCCGTGAAGGAACACTAAAAAACAGACGATTATGAAAACACCCCATACATTGTTCACCCTACTATTGGTCACATTGTTGTCCACGTTTGGACTGACCGTGCGTGCCAACGACACACTCATCATCGAGCAGGTCTATTTCTGCCCCACCCAATCCATAGTCTATCGCGGACTGGCTATTGACAAGGAAGGGGTTTATTTTGACACACTCTACAGCCAGACTACAGGCAAGCCGGATAGTGTGTATCAAGTGGTTGCCAACCATGCGCCGTCCTACTACTACCGCGACACCATGACCCTGTATGCAGGAAAGACTGTTTCTTGGCGCGGCAAAGTCTATGACCAAACGGGCACCTACCACGACTATTTCACCACTGTGTTGGGTTGTGACTCGGTCTATGAGTTGTATGTGGTCAAGCCCATTGCCCACCATTTCTATGACACGGTTGCCGTGTGCAAGACAGACATCCCTTACCAATACCAAGGCAGGCTGTTCTATGATGAAGGAGACTATGACATCGCCTATGTCACCACCGCAGGGACTGACAGCATCTTCTCGTTGCACCTGACACTCAATCCTGTCTATGAAAAAACCATTTACCACGAGCTGTGTTCGGGGGAGACTTTCCGCTTCCGTGGGCAAGAGATCACCGAACAGGGCATCTATTCGGACACGCTGCTGTCAAGCCAAGGCTGCGACAGTATTGTGCATTTTGTTGTGTCGTTCAGTAACCATGTATTGGAAGAATGGAACGCTTCCATCTGCGAGGGAGACACGTTCCTGTTCTTCGATCAGAAGTTGACCCAAGAGGATGTCTATTACCACACCACGCAGAACGAATATGGTTGCGAAAAGACTATCAAGTTGATTCTGACCGTGTCCTCACCACGCGAGACCTATATAGACAAGACTTTATGTCCGGGCGAAAGCTATTGGTTCAACGGGGTGGAATTGACTCAGAGAGGGCACTATGTGGATACTTTGCTCACCCGTAGCGGTTGCGACAGTGTGGTGCATGTCATTCTCAATGTGCGCAACACTATACCGCGTTCGACCCTGACACTTCGCACCTGTGAGGACGAGCCTGTGCTCTACAAGGGGACACGCTATTATGCCCCAACCACTTTCTATGACACGGTACCCGCCATCGACGGCTGTGACAGCATCGTCACCGTGGTGGTACAAGCCCAAGCCAACTACCTGTTCGCACAACGCGGTTCGCTCAGCGGAGCGGGCACTTACGAATGGCGCGGCAAGGCGTACACTGCACCGGGCATCTACTACGACTCGCTACGGACAGCCTTCGGCTGCGACTCGGTCTATCAACTCACTCTGTGCAGCAACTCGACCGGCGAAGAACATCTCTACGGCTGCCAAGGCGACAGCCTACGCTATCGTGACCGTGTCCTGACCCAATCGATTGTCTTCTACGACACACTGCTCAACCGCTACGGCTGCGACAGCATTGTGCAGGTCAGTGTGCACTTCTCACCCACTTATCACATCGTCGAGGATAAGCACATATGCCAAGGCGAAGTGTATCTATGGCGCGAACAGCAGTGCCTGTTTGAAGGATCGTATTTCGACACATTGCCGTCACGGTCGGGCTGTGACTCTATCTTTGAGTTGCGTCTGACGGTAGGCAAACCACAGTTGGACAGCGTGCATGTGGACTATTGTCAGTCCGATTTGCCTTTCCTGTGGCACGGCACCTCGTTCTACGAAAGCGGAGTCTATTACGACACACTGCTTACCGTTGATGGCTGTGACAGCCTGTGCGTGCTGGACTTGCAGGTACACTCTATCTTCGAACAAGTGGAGTACCACGACATTTGCCAAGGTGACTATATACTGGTCAACGGTGACACAGTGACCGAGACCGGCGTGTTTGAGCGTGTCTATGTCACCCAAAACGGCTGCGACAGCATCTACCGCACCGTGGTCAATGTGCGCAAGACGGATACCATCTACCAAGAGGCTTGGATATGCAGCAACCAGACCTACTCATGGCGCGGACAGGAACTGAAAATGGCGAACATCTATTACGATGCCGTTGCCTATACGGGCACCAACCATCCTGCCTGCGACTCGGTGGTCTATATTCTCAATCTGGAGGTTCGTCCGTCCCAAAACGAGATAACGGAGAAAGTGCTATGTGCTGACTCGCTGCCCTATATATGGCGTGAACGTCTGTTCTGGACCGATACGTTGGTAGCAGATACCATGGTGAATAGTATTGGTTGCGACAGCATCTTCACCCTGCAACTGACCATCGCCCGTTGTTCGGAGCCGGACACTGCCTATCTGTGCCCGGGCAGTCAGGTGAAAGTGGACGGCATTTGGTATGATAGCATCGGCGAGTACCGCAACCAAGTCGGTGCCGACACCATTCACCGCTTTGTAGTGGTTGATGCCGACTCGGTGGTGACCCGTATTGACAGCACCATCTGCTCGTCAAGCCTACCCTTCACTTTGGGCGGCATACGCGTCTTTAAGGACCAGGTTCGCACCGACACCGTCAATATCCTGTGCGAGCGACTGACCACCTCACACGGCTGCGACTCGGTCATTGAGTTGCACCTAACCGTCATTCCATCGCCCTTTGTGACCCGACAAGTGCGCGTGTGCCACGACGATGTATATTATTTCCGAGGGCAGGAACTGACCAAATCGGGTGTCTATTATGACACGCTCTATTCGGTACAAGGCTGTGACAGTATCATTCGCCTTGTGCTGACCCATGAGCAGACCTCGTTTGTCAACCAGAAAGCCCGGATCAATGTCGGCAGCAGCTACGACTGGCACGGCAAGTCCTATTCCGACAAAGGTATTTACTATGACACCATCCGCTCGGCAGTGATAGCCGACTGCGACAGTATCATCTATTGTCTTGATCTGACCGTGAACGAGGGCTATCACTTCTATGACACGGTTAGTGTGTGCTCCAACCGCCTGCCTTATCGTTGGTTTGGGCAGTCGCTGACCGAAGCGGGCAACTACACACAACGCTATACCACCATCCATGGTGCGGACTCGGTGTATCATCTTAGCATGGTGGTGGACAGTGCCTACATCGTTACACAAATGCTGACCACCTGCACGGGCAGATCCTATACCTACTATGATACGCTCTTGACCGTCAGCGGCTGTGACAGCGTGGTAAGGTATGTGGTCAATCGTGCCACTCCTTCACCCCTGACCACCATGCAGGTTGCCACCTGCCAAGGCGAGCCTTATTACTTCCGTGGCAAAGCCTACAAAGCCCCCTGCTTGATACACGACACACTGCTCAATGCGCAAGGCTGCGACAGCGTCATCCGCTATGTGGTCAATGCCTATCCCACCGTCAGCATCGACCGCTATGACACTATATTCGAAGGACAGACCTATACCTTCAACAACGAAATCATTCGCAATGAGGGTACCTATGTCATGCGCGCTAAGACCTCTTTGGGCTGCGACAGTGTCATCCGACTGCACCTGTATGTCTATCACCCCTATTTCCGCGAGGATACCGTCACTCTGTGTTACGACTCGCCCGACTTCCCCTATGTTCACAAGGGACGCGAGTATCGTGCCTCCACGCTGTTCAAAGATACCTTCCGTACGACTTTGGGCTACGACAGTGTGGTGTGGACGCACCTTGAGGTCTATCCGCGCATACCCGAGACGGTCATTCCCGTGTCACTATGTAACATGGATGTGGTCATCGTGCGCGGACAGATCATCACCGAAGCCGGTAACTACTACGACACCCTCTCGTCCGTCCTATCGGGTTGTGACAGTATATTGCACTATATCGTCAATCGCGGCACCCCGTCCGAAGTGGTCAGCGTGCCCGTATCCACTTGCCAGGGCGAACCCTATTACTTCCGTGGCAAGCAGTACCAGGCACCTTGTGTCTTCTACGACACCTTGCTCAACACCGTGGGTTGCGACAGTGTGGTGCGCTATGTGCTCAACGGCTACCCCACCGTCGTTTCCGACCGCTACGACACCATCGTTGAGGGACAGACCTACCGCTTCAACGGCGAGGATTATCACCTTGGCGGCACCTATGTCATTCGCGGCAAGACCGTGAACGGCTGTGACAGTATTGTGCGTCTGCACCTGCACATGCTCTACCCGCATTTCCACGAAGACACCGTGACCCTGTGCTACGACTCGCCAGACTTCCCCTATATACACCATGGTCGCGCCTATCGCAACTCAACCGTCTTCAAGGACACCATTCTCACTCCCTTGGGCTATGACAGCGTGATATGGACCTATCTGGTGGTCTATCCGCGCATACCCGAAACGGTCATTCCTATCTCGTTGTGTAACGACGACAAGGTGCAAATACGCGGTCAGATCATCAGCAAACCCGGCAACTACTATGACACGGTAGCATCCAAGGTGAGCGGCTGCGACAGCGTGCTGCACTATATTGTACGCAAAGGACAAACCTACTATATACAACAGCGAGACTCGTTCTGCATGAACGAGGGCTATGTATGGCGCGGACATCGCCATGACACCGTGCTACGCTATCCGGGTGTCTATTACGACCGACTCGTTTCGTCCGCCGGTTGCGACAGCATCTACGAACTGACCTTGTACGGCAAAGAGGTCTATTTCACCGACACGACCATACTGGTCTGCCCCGACGAGTTCCCCATCAAGCACAACAGCCTGCTGCTCACCGAGGCACGCATGGTCAGCGACACCTTCAAGTCGGTCTCCTGCGGGTGCGACAGCATCCTGCGTACACGCTATGTACTGACCAACAAGTGTTCCGAAATAGACCATATCTACCGCTGCATCAACGAACCCCTGCACTTGGGCGAAGTGGACATTCAGAACGCCGGTTACTACCGACTGGAGCAGTGGACCCGCACCGGTCTTGACTCGGTCTATCGTGTCCGCGTCGATACCGCCTTCCCGTCGTTTGACACCATCTATGCCTCCATCTGTCAGGGAGACACTTTCCACTTGGGCCCCATCAATGCCACCACACCGGGCATACACCGGCTGGTAAACGACAACCGCTTCGGCTGTGACTCGCTCACCGTGCTCAGTCTGACCGTCTATAACCGCTCGTATGCCAATGCCTTGCGTGTCAATGTGCCCGACTATGAATTGCCTTACATCTGGCGGCATCAGACCTACCTGACCTCCGGCAACTATGAAGACTATACATACGACCTGAGTAACGGCTGTGTTGATTCGGTCTATCGCCTGCAACTCAATGTCATCGAGACACGCTATGACACCCTGTCCTATCAGATTTGTCGCGGCGACAGCATTCTGTTCCGCCGTCAGTGGTACGACAGAACCACATACATGACCGATACGCTCCGGGACATGCAGGCAGGACGATCAGAGATAACCATTCTGGACCTGCAAGTGTTTGACTCGACCCGTGTGTCCGGCATCAGCGTCACCAGCGACTGCGCCGATGCTGATGAGGTGCTGCTGCAGACCACCTTCACCGGAGTCAAACCGGATACCTATTCGCTGCGCTTCCTGGATGACAAAGCCTACCAGAACGGCTTTAGCGACCAGACAAACCAGCCCTTCTCGGCCACCATCCGTATCCCCGTACCGGCTCACAGCGGCACGTCCTATACACGCCCCGACAACTATCGCGTCCGCATCACCTTCTACAACGGCACCTGCGGATATGTGGCTCACGAAGCGGATTTCACACTCAAGTACCCGTCGTGGATTATGGAACAGAAATGGGATCACATGATCGCTCTGCTCAACGAGAACAACAACGGCGGCTATCGCTTTACGGGCTATCGCTGGCAAGTGAAGGGCAAGAACATCACCTCCACCGAGCCGTTCTTCTATTCGCCCTCGCTCATGGAAGGCGATACGGTCATCGTCTCGCTCTCGCTGGACGGAACGGGCTATGTCGAGTCTTGTCCGTTCATAGTACGTGGCTATCAGACTATCTACCACGAGCACCCCATTGTGGTCTATCCCACGGCTGCACCGGCACGCAATGCCGCCTTCCGCATCGAAGCACAGACGGCCGGCGAATGGACTGCCGTCAATAGTGCCGGCGAGATATGCGCACAAGGCACCTACAACGACACGGAAGACCGGTTTAACCTGCCACCCGTCAGCGGATGCTACCTCATCATCTTGCGCGGACAGGACGGTGTTACAACAACCAAGAAAGTCATCCTCTACTAAAACAATATGAGACCTTTGTTTCAGTCTTTTCGTAAACCTACCGGCTGGCGCGACTTTGTTCGCCGCTTCCTGCTCAACAAGTATGTGCTCGTCCTGCTCTTCTTCGCCCTGCTGTTCATCTTTACCGGCGACCAGAGTCTGATCAACAGCGTGCAGCGCAACCGCCGCATCCGTCAGACAAAGGAACAATTGGAACAGACCCGTCAAGCCATCGACGAGTGTAAACGCGACATACGCACCATCAAAAACACCGACTCACTGGAACGCTACGCCCGCGAGCACTATTATATGCACGCGGACAACGAAGATGTCTATCTCATGGACGAATAAACGGGAGGAAGAACACCGTGCAAGATACACTGGTCAAACAACACCGTATCCTTGGCATCGACCCCGGCACACAACTGATGGGCTATGCCCTGTTGGACACCGAGCGACAAAAGACCGATGTGCTCGTATTTGATGTGCTTGATGTGCGCAAACACGAGGGGCAGTATGCTCGTTTGCAGCAAGAGTTCTTCTTTCTGCAATCGCTCATCGACCGCTACCACCCCACCTGCTTGGCCATCGAGACACAGTTTGTGGACAAGAACCCGCAGACCATGATCAAGATTGTCCATGCCCAGGGCGTGGCAATAGCCGCAGCACTGAGCAAGGACATACCGATCTATGAGTACTCACCCATGAAAATCAAAATGGCAATCACCGGCAACGGTCACTCCACCAAGCAACAAGTGGCAGATATGCTGAAACGCTTCTTGCACTTGCGCCAAGAGGATATGCCCAAGCACCTTGATGCCACCGATGCACTCGCCATCGCCTATTGCCACTTTCTGCAATTAGGTTTGCCTTTCGCTGCCGAACATGGTGCCAAAGACTGGACCACCTATGCCAAGCAGCGAGGGCTGAACAAGGACGCAGGCACTACCCCAAACCAAAAGCTGATGGCCGCCCTTGCCGCCACCAAGCGTCAGTAACTCTCCGTCTCATTAGGAAATGAACGTTCACCAACAGCTTTGTTGTAGTCACCCACTGCCTGCTTGATGGTGGTTGCCAGCGAAGCGAAATGACGTAGGAACTTCGGCTTAAAACCTTCGTTCAACCCGAGCATGTCGTGCAACACTAACACTTGACCATTGGTCTTATTTCCTGCACCTATTCCGATCGTGCCGCAGCCGTAGGCATTGACCCGCTCGGTGACACGCTGTGCCAACTGCGCCGGAATCTTTTCAAGTACAATCAAAAAGCAACCTGCCTGAGCCAACAACTCGGCATCATGCAGCAGTTTGTCCGCCTCTTTCTGCTCTTTGGCACGCAGTCCATAACCTCCAAACTGATTGACAGACTGCGGAGTCAGTCCCAGATGACCAACCACGGGTACG